>VGRQ01000266.1 GCA_016875315.1 Deltaproteobacteria bacterium
GCCCCACCTGGTCGGTCCGTGGGCCCGGGCCGGGGAGGAGTCCGGGGGGCCACGGGCCACCATCGACGAGGCGCTCGTCGACGGCTCCGTCACCACCGAGCTGTGGCTCGACCGCGCCAGCATCGTGCAGCGCTTCGAAGAGGGCGAGTGGCACACCCACTACGTGGGCGCGCTCGCGGCGGTGGAAGGGCTCGCCGTCGCCCCCGAGGCGCCAGCGGCACTCCCCCGGGCCTCGCGGCGCCGGGCGGTGCTGGCTTTCCGCGACCAGCCTTCCGTCCCGCTGCTCGTCGCGGGGGGCACGCTGCTGCTCGCCAGCGGCGTGGGCTACGGCGTCCACCTCTACTGGCGCACCCGGTTCAACGACCTCGACGACCCCGAGATCGACGACCAGACCGAGCTCTCGGCGGTCGGCAACGTGGCCAACGCCGCGCTGTTTTCCGCGTGGGGGGGCACGGCGCTGGGCGGGGGGCTCCTGGCCGGGGGGGTGTTGAGGGTGAGGTTTGAATAGATCGCCGCGATGAAGATCCTCTACGGCGTGGTGGGCGAGGGCATGGGGCACGCCACGCGATCTCGGGTGGTGATCGAGCACCTGCTGTCGCAGGGGCACGAGCTGAAGGTGGTGGTGAGCGGCCGGGCGCACGGCCTGTTGTCGCGGGCCTTCGCCGGGCGCGATCGCATCGATATCGACGAGATCCACGGGCTGTTCATGCGCTACGAGGGCAACGCGCTCGACGTGGGGCGGAGCGTGCTCGCCAACCTCGGCCAGGCGCCGGTGGGGCTCGCCAGGAACATCGCGGCCTACGTCCGGCTCGGCTTCGACCCCGACGCCATCGTCTCGGACTTCGAGAGCTGGGCCTTCTTCTACGGGCTCAACCACGACAAGCCGGTGATCAGCATCGACAACATGCAGGTGATCAACCGCTGCGAGCACCCCGACGAGATCACCCGCGACCCTGACTTCCAGCTGGCGAAGGCGGCGGTGAAGGTGAAGATTCCCGGGGCGCACCACTACATCGTCACGACGTTCTTTCGTCCCCCGGTGCGCAAGGAGCGGACCACGCTGGTGCCGCCGATCCTCCGCCCGGAGATCCTCGCGGCGCGCCGCGAGCCCGGGAAGCACGTGCTCGTCTACCAGACCGCCACCGCCAACGACGAGCTGGTGCCACTGTTGCAGTCGCTGCCCTACGAGTTCCGCCTCTACGGGATGCGGCGGGAGGAAGTGCTCGGCAACGTGATCCTCCGCGACTTCTCCGAGACGGGCTTCGTGGACGACCTGCGCACCGCAAGGGCGGTGATCGCGGGCGGCGGTTTCTCGCTGATGGGCGAGGCGGTACACTTGCGCGTGCCGATGTACTCGGTGCCGATCGAGGGGCACTACGAGCAGATCCTCAACGCGCGGTACCTCGCGATGCTCGGCTACGGGCGGCACGCCGAGAGCTTCGACCGCGACGCCATCGCCGACTTCATCGAGACGGCGCCGAGCGACACGGGGTACCAGCCGAGGGACAACAGCGAGCTGTTCCACGCTGTCGATGGATGCCTGGCGGGGATCTAGGGGCCCTCTCCCGGCCTTCGGCCACCCTCTCCCGCAAGCGGGAGAGGGGCGCTGGGCGGTGGCCACTCGCTCCCGCCTCCCGGCCTTCGGCCACCCTCTCAGTCACACTCGTAGTCGGTGACCACCAGCTCGTCGATGAGGTGCTGGTTGGTGTCGCCGCCGGTGCCGGCGGTGAAGCCGACGTAGCCGGAGAAGCTGAAGTTCCCGGAGAGGTCCTGGTCGATGTAGGTGGTGCCGTCGACCGCCACCGTCACGCGGGGGGCGATGACGGTGACCGACACCAGGTGCCAGCCGGTGTCTTCCATCTCCGGGAGCGCGGCCCAGGCCGAGTAGCCGTCGACGTCGCCGTCGAAGGTGAAGGCGAGGTGATCGGCGTCGGTGGGGTCGACGCCGTCGTTGTAGTAGGTGTCGATCTCCAGCGACCAGCCGGGGAGCGCGGGCCCGGCGGTGCAGTTGGCAGACCCGCCGTAGCCGATGCCGCAGCCGCTCCCGCCGAGGAAGGTGCTGTAGCGGGCGGCGTCGAGCGCGGTGAGGCTGATGCCGTCGGCGCCGGTGCCGCCGCCGATGTACACGTAGAACTCGATGTCGACGTTGTCGGCGTTGACCGGGGCGCTGGTCTCGAAGGCCGTGCCGACGGTGTCCTGGCTCGCGGGGGTGAGCTGCAGCCAGTTGTTGCTGCTGTCGTACGAGGCCGCGCCCTCGTAGTGCCAGGCCGACAGGGAGAGCGCGTCGTAACTGTAGGCGCCGTCCTGGCAGAAGCTCACCGTGGCACTGGCGCTGTTGCCACAACTGTCGGTGGCGGTGAGCGTGATGTCCTGCGCGCCGGTGGCGCGGTCGGCGGCCGGCCAGGTGTAGGTGGTGCTGCCGTCGGGCAAGGGCGCGGTGGAGAGGATCTCGCCGGTCTGGCTCGACGACCACGTGACCGACAGGGTTTCCGAGGCGTCGTCGGCGTCGGTGACCAGCCCGGAGAGCACGAGGTCGGCGCCCTCGGCCACCACCTCGGCGGCGGTGGGCGCCGAGATGCTCACCGACGGCGGCGTGTTGGCCGTGGCCGAGAGCGGCACGGCCAGCTCGGGCTCGTCGCGGTCGTTGCTCTCGATGGTGAGCGTGGCGCTGCCCTCGGTGCCGATCACCGCCACCAGCGTGCTCTCGCCTGCGCCGAGGTCGAGCGGCAGCGTAGGCGCGGAGTCGATGGTCCAGCCCTCGCCGTCGAGGCGCAGCCCGGTGAGGGTGAGGGTGCCGTCGCCCTCGTTGGACACGAGGATCTCGCGTCGCGACTCGCCACATGTGCCCGCGAGGTCGAGGGCCCACGGGTCGGTGGCGATGTTGCCCTCGCCCACCTCGGGCACTTCCTTGTGCTCCTCCAGGCCGTAGTCGGAGCAGGCGATCAGCAAGAGCGGCAGGGCGCGGCGCACGGCGGGAGTCTACCTCCTAGAAGTAAAAGTCCCCGAGGAAGTTCACGCTGCCGTTGTAGAAGCCCCAGTAGTTGGTGGCGTAGGGGAAGCTGGCGCCGAGGCCCACGTCGATCCGGCCGTTGCCCTGCTCGTCGGTGGCCTTCTTGGCGCGGAACTTCAGGCCGAAGTTGGTGGTGAAGAAGGTGAAGGTGTTGACGTCGGGATTGGACAGGTACTTGGCGTCCCAGTCCCACTCCCAGAACACGCTCACGATCTCGTTGGGACGCAGGCCCGCCATGAACGCCCAGTTCCAGCGGAGGTCGCTGTCTTCCCGGGTTTCCGCGTCGACCGAGAAGCTGGCCTGGAAGTCGAGCCCCTCCATCACCCGGAGCTTCTGGCCGAAGCCGATGGTGGGCCGGAAGGCGAGGAAGTTCGGCGAGGCGTTGATCTTGAGGTCGAGGCCGCCGCTGAGCACGGTGCCGGTGCGGGCGGACTTGATGATCGCGTAGCGGGCGCCCGGGCTGATCGCGGCGCCGGCGAAGTCGCGCTCGATGTTGAGGTGGGCACTGGCCTGGCGGAGGAAGGCGTACTCCACGTCGAGCTGGCCGCTCGCGTAGCTGGGGAAGCCCACCTCGGCGCCCACCGCCACGTGGGTGCGCGTGTCGACCGGCGACATCTTCAGCGGCATGGTCAGGTTGAGCTCCTGCTGGGCCGCGTCGAGGCCGCGCGCGCCCCTGTCGCTGCCCTCGACGCGCTCGTCGAACATCAGGATCGACAGCTCGTCCATGCGTTGATCGATGCGGTCGCCAAAGAGCGACTTCGGGTACTTCCGGAGGTAGTCCTCCCAGAAAAGCTGCTCCTCGTCGGGCGACATGTCCTTCGTCTTCTTCTGGGCGTCGCGGTAGAGCTGCGCCGTGTCTTCCCCGGGCTGGCGCGGCTGCACCGACTGCTGGTCGTCGTCGTCGGTGAACTTGAGGTCGTCGGTGTCGTCGGTGTCGTCGTCGAAATCGAGCTCGTCGCCCTCTTCCTCGGGCTTGTCGTCTTCCTCGATGCGCTGCGGCGGCGCCTCGTCGTCGCCGTCTTCCTTGAAGTCGTCCTCGTCGACGTCGAGATCGGGCTCCACCTCCACCTCGTCGTCGTCGTCGTCGTCCTTGTCCTTGTCCTTCTTCTTGTCGGCCGCCCACGCGGGCACGGCGAGGCAGAGGGCGGCGGTGCAGAGGGCAAGGCGGGAGAGGAGGCGCATGAGCACTCGCGGAGGGGCCGCGGAGGATAATACGGGCCCACGAGGGGCGCAGCGCGGGCGCGCGCCCGAGGCGGGTGGCGTGAGTGACGACGGCGACGACGGGCCCCGGGCGAGCGACGGGGCCGCTGCGGATTTCGGACCCTTCGCGGCGGATGCCGAGGCGGCGCGGGCCTACCTGGTGAGCACCCGTGGCGGCGCGCCCTTCCTCTCGGGCGCCGACACCCGGCTCCTGCACGGCTGGCTCTCGAGCGGCGTGCGCCTCGGCGCGATCGTGCGCGCCATCGACGCGGTGAGCAAGAAGCGAATCGCGAGCCGGGTGAGAGCACCTCTCTCGCTGGCCTCCTGCCGGGCCGAGGTGGCCAGGCAAGCCCGCCGACCGAGCGGCGCGCCGCGACGGGTGATCGACGGCACTGATGTCGCGACAGACACCCCACCCGGCACGGAGGGGGTAGACACGCTCTACGCCGCCGCGCTGGCCGAGGTGCGCGCGCTCCCGCCCGAGGAGTCCGAGTCGAGGGCGGAGAAGGCCTGCAATATCGGGCGACGATTCTACGACGAGGCCTTCGACCTGGTGGACCGGGAGGCCTGGCTGGCCGCCGCCGGCGAGGCGCTGGCCGACAACCGAGAGCTCTACGCCGACGCCGAGTGGGGCGCGATCTGCGAGGCGTGGGCCCGCGACGCCCTCCGGCGGCGTTACCCCGCGCTCACCGCCACCCGGATCTGGGAGGAGTTTGCCTGTGGAGTGGACTGAAGGCTGGGTGATCGAGGAACGAGACGGGCTGTCCCGCGCGCGCGTACACGACGCGGGGCCCTGCCCGCACTGCAACGGCACCGGTCGCCGGGCCTTCGCCGTCGACGGCGTGGCGCGGGTGGGGCGGTGCCGCTGCCAGCGCCTCCCCGACCGCGCCAAGACCTACGACGAGGCCGCCATCCCGGCGCGACATGCCGGGTGCACGATGGAGAACTTCCGCGCCGAGCTGGCACGCCCCACGTGGGCGGCGGTCCGCGGCTGGCTCGACAGCTACCGCCCGGGCGCCGACATGCAGGGCCTGGTGGTGTACGGGCCGCCGGGTCGAGGCAAGACCCACCTGATGGCGGCGGTGATCCGCGAGCTGGTGTTCCGCCACGGCGTGCCCGCGCGCTTCGTGGAGTTCACCCACCTGCTCGCCGCGATCCGCGAGGGCTTCGAGCACAACCACAGCGAGGCCCGCCTCGTGCTGCCGCTGGTGCGCGTGCCGGTACTGGCCATCGACGAGCTGGGCAAGGGCCGGGGCACCGACTGGGAAAAAGACGTGCTCGATCAGCTGGTCACTCGCCGCTACAACGCCCATCCTGGGCCGATCCTCGCCACCACCAACTTCCCGCCCCGCGCTCCCCGGGCACGTCGCGACAACGACTCGCTCTCCACCGGCGCGCTCACCACCCTGCCCGAGGTGCTCGGCGAGCGCGTGTGGAGCCGCCTCGCCGAGAGCGTGAGGTTCGTGGAGGCCGGGGGCGACGACTACCGCATCACGCGGGGTCGGTAGCGAACCAGCGCGCGTAGAAGGGACGAGGCAGCGGCGCCTCGTCGGGGTCGTGTACCTCGCCCTTGCCCTTGGGGTCGTAGCGACGGATCTTCAAGCGGCGGTCGCGCGCGTCTTCGGCCTTGCGCCTCGCCCACGCCCGCGTGGGATCGGCGGCGAGGGCAGCGCGGTAGTGGACGTAGGCATCGTCCCACTCCTTCCGCTGGGCTGCCTCGTCGCCCGCGGCCTCCAGGCGCTCGCCGACCGGCGCACCCGCGGCCGCCACGCGCTCGTCGCGCGGCGAGATGAACCGGGCGGCGCGGAGGAGCAAGGCGCTGCCGAGGTCGTCGCCCGAGTTCTCGGCGCGGTCGACGTAGCAACCCACGATGGTCCGCAGTACGGCTTCGCGCTGGCTGTCCTGCCACTTGCGGTTGTTGGCCACGTGCCGCCGCGCATTCTTCCACCCGAGCAAGGCGGCGTCGCACTCCCCGCGCTCGGCGGCGCTCCGCCCGGCGGCGAGGGCAGCCTCGGCGGCCTCGCGCGCCTGCTCGGGACTGACCAGGTGCACGGTGCCAGGGAGGACGTACTCGCCGGTCATGTAGAGGGCCGGGGCCACGCTGGCGACGGCATCGCCGCTGCCCGGCGCGGGCTCGCCTTCCAGCCAGATGCCGTCGGCGCCGGGGCCCTCGCCGAGGAAGGGAAGCACGACCCCGGCCTTCTCGTCGAGCAGCACCACCCCGAGCTGGTAGTCACCCCGAGGCACCGACTCCGGGATCTGCACGCTCCAGCGCCCCTTCACGTACTCCCAGGGCTCCCAGCGCTCGGGACGGTACCAGTCGTAGCCCGGCGCCACCTCGGCCGACCACGCCACGCCCGCCTCGCCGGCGAGGAAGAGGAGCACGCGGAGGCCGCTGTCACGCTTCTTGGCGCGCCAGAGCGTGTCGACGAAGAGCTGTCCCCCGGGGGCGACCGTGGCCGCGGGCAAGTTCCACGACTCCAGCTGCACCTGGTCGCCAAAACGGGCGAGGCGCTCGCTGGTGGCGGGCGGCGTCTCGACCGCGAGGTGGTCCTTGCGCACGTGGTTGCCCACGTGCAGGGCGGTGCGGCCGGTGGGGTAGCCGGGGATCTCGACGTACTGGTCTTTCCACTCGGGGTGAGCGCTGATCTTGATGGTGCGCGCCCAGCTGCCGTGTACGTGCGCGAAGTCGGGACGCACCTCCTCGAAGAGGTACTCCTTCATGAAGGCCTTCTCGTACTCGTGCTGTGCCATCGGCACATCGATCAGGCCTGCAATGTCGGCAATCCACCAGTCGGT
>VGRQ01000267.1 GCA_016875315.1 Deltaproteobacteria bacterium
CTCCACCCCCTCGGCCAGCGCCTCGTACACCTCGAACCACACGTACTCGCGGGCCGCTTCCACCTCCTTGATGCCCGAGTAGCGGGCCACCGCCGGCGCCCAGTCGCCGAGGTCGTTGGTGTCGATCTGCCACTCGTCGCCCCAGTAGGCGAGCAGGGTGGCCGCCGCGTGTACGTTGGCGCCGAGGTCTTCTTGCACGACCTCCACCTCGAGCCCCGCGAGCTCCGCCGCTTGCTCCAGTTGCTCCCCCCGCAGCCCCATCACCCCGAAGCCGGGGTCCAGGCCGTCGAACTCCTCGTGACCGTGAACCGGCTGCACGCCCGTCTCCACCTCGGAGATCGCGAGCAACAACTGCACCGGCACGCCGGTCTGGTCGGCCGCCTCCAGGAAGGCACCCCCCACGGCACCGGCTTCTTCGAAGGGCGACGAACACGCGAGCAGCGAGATCAGCATGCGGCGCGAGGTAGCAGTCCGCGTGCCGAGCTTCACCGCAGAACTCTAGGCGAAGAATGCCTGATGTTTGCTGTCAAGCTGGGGAATGGATGCCCCAGTGGGACATGCTTGTCCCAGGCGGGGGCGCCCCATCAGGGCACGAGCGACCGGGTCTCCGCGCCTTCCGGCTTGAGCAGCACGAAGGCCGCGTCGCTCGGGCTGGCCGGCGACCACTCCCCGAACTTCACGTCGGCCGACACCGTGAGCGACGGGATCGTCACGTTGAGCGCGCCGGGAAAGGCGCCGGGCGTCCACGTGGCGTCGAGCAGAGGCCGCCCGGCGGTGTCGTTGGCGCGCGCCGCGGCGAGGTGGGCGGTGGCCGCATCCAGCACGACGCTGAACGCGGCACCGTCGGCCCGCGACCACTGGAGCCCCGGCGGCGAGGACACGAGCGTGGGCTCGCCCGGCAGCATCGGCACGCGCCCAAGCAAGAGCGAGGTCGCGACCCTGGCGCCGTCGCCACCCTCGGCGCCGAGCACCGTGGCCAGCCCCGCGTCGGCGCTCGCCTCCACGAAGAGGTTCTTGGGCGCGAGGTAGGCGCGCACCATGTCGCCGTCGCAGGCCACCACGAGCTGGGGTGGCCCGATCGGGCCGCGCAGCTCCACGCGGAAGCGGTCGGGCGCCACGACCACCACGTTGCCGCCGGCGGCGACGCGGTTGTCCTTCATCGCGAGGACCGCCGAGAACGGCGCGTAGATGGCACCCGGCACCGCCTCCGCCCGCGCCCGGCCCAGCAACGCCGCCGGGTCGGCTTCGAGGGTAACGGCAGGACCCCCGCGAGGGCAGCCGAGGAGCGCGAGCAAGATCACGGGGCAGCTTCCAGGAGCGAGAGCGCACCGACGCTGGCGAGCGGGTCGGCCTTCAGCCGGGCCAGCAAGTCACCCAGCTCGGCCGGGCCACACGAGGCCCGGGCCGCCTCCACGCGGGCCTCCACCGGCGTGCGGCGGGCCTCGGCGATCGCCTCGTCGCATCGCAACCGCACCGGCGCGGCCATTGCGAGCGGCCCCCCGTATGCGAGCTCGCGCTCCGCGAGCGTCGCACCCTCGGCAACCATGATCTGGTCGAGCAGATCTCGCGGCGCCGCGCGATCATGCAAGGAGACGATCTCCGCCGCTCGCCGGGCCTCGACAAGCTCCCCCCGGGCCAGGTGGTAGCTCGCGACCATGGCCTGCGTGGCGGCGCGAGGCGGTACCGCCAGGGCGAGCGAGGCCAGCAGGATCAAGACAGGCCTCGCGACCAGAGAATGCTCGCGGCGCGCCCAGGCGGCCAGTAGCCTGCGAAGCCGCAGGACAGCACGGCGACGGAGGCGCAGGACAGCGCGGGCACCGTCCAGCCCTTCACCAGGAGGTAGGTGGCCACGACGAAGAGAGCGAGCACCAGCGCCACCAGCCCCTGGGCCACCACCATGAAGAACACCGCCGCCGGGCTCGACGCGCCGCGCGCCGCGTTCTCGGCCGAGAAGTCGGGCCAGATCGCGCCCATGGCGGTGGCGATCCCCGAGATGCCGAAGGCGAGGAGCACGGTGAGGATCGACTCCGCGAC
This sequence comes from Deltaproteobacteria bacterium, assembly GCA_016875315.1. Classification (GTDB taxonomy): domain Bacteria; phylum Myxococcota_A; class UBA796; order UBA796; family SXON01; genus SXON01. The sequence continues at coordinate 2,035 of VGRQ01000267.1, forward strand.
CACGACTTCCCAGCGGGCCTGGAGCACGATGCCGGTGCCGACCACGAGCACCTCGCCCACCACCACCATCGGCACCAGGCCAAACGCCGCTTTCGCCCTGAGCACGGTCTCTGGCACCACCGGCGCGCCGCGGAGCACCCACCAGGACTTGCCCTCGCGAGAGAGCGCGGTGAACTGGAATCGCCCGGCGATGGCCGACATCACGAAACCACCCATGCCCAGGTTGAGGAAGGCCAGGCCGTCGCGGAGCACCTGCCCCACCTGGCCGCGGAAACTGCCCGTGGGCAAGAACCACACGCTCACGAGGTAGATCGCGCATAGCCCCGCGAGCAGGAAGATCTGCGACCACTGGGCCGGGTCGCGCACCAGCACCCGCAGCTCCTTCGCGGCGATGGGCCGCCACGTGGGCGGCAACACGCGCACCACGCGATCGAAGATGGGCGAGCGATAGAAGCGCGCGGCGCGAGCCTCTTGCGCGCGAGCCCAGCCCCCGTCGTAACCCCAGGCTGTCGTCCAGCGCGCGAGGGCCAGCGAGGCCAGCGCGCCGGTGAGGAGCAGGCCGAGTTCCACCCACGGGGTGGGCGAGCCGGTGAGCGCCGCGCCCATCACCTCGCTCGCCCAGCGGGGCGGGAACAACACCGGCGACGGGAGCTGGAGCTCGGCGAGGTAGGCCGCCAGCGACTCGAAGTTCTGCGCGTCGACCAGTCGCTCCGGGCGAAGGGTGCGCAAGAGCACGAACAGCGACACGAGCATGATGGCGCCCAGCAGCACCATCAGCTCGCGCGTGCGCCTCGCCGGGTAGACGTTGACCAGCACCGTCGCGAGCGCCACGCCCACGTTCGACGCCATGACCAGGAGCGCGCCCACCGCCACCAGCGTGAGCAGGAAGAAGCTCGGCCCGGCGCCCGCGACGATGCCGTAGGCGAGGAAGACCGGCACCCCGAAGAGCAGCATCATCCAGCTCGACTGCACCAGGGTGTCAGCGGCCCGCGCGTGGTGGAAGGTGGGGCGCGACACCGGCAAGGACAGCGTCAGCTCCAGGTCGTCGGACAGGTAGAAGACCGAGAGCGCCGCGATGACGTTGCTGAAGGTGAGCAGCACGAAGAGGCTCGACAGCAGCATGTCCAGCAGCTTGCGCATCAAGAGCGGCCCCACGCCCGCGAAGGACCAGGCGTAGTCGGCGCCCCAGAGCATCAGGCCTAGCAGGCCCAGCCAGAAGAGGCCGCCGCCGAGGATCAACCCGAGGTAGAGCGTCCGGCGCTCGCCGCGGAACAGCGCGTTGCGGAGCTGCTGGCTGCGGGGGCGCAACAGCAGCCGTACCGTCGCGGGAGAGAGCGTGTCTACATCGCGACGAGGCGGCGGGCTTGGGCTCACTTGCCGCCGGTGGCCGGGTTGGCCTCGGGGCCCGTCCACGCGCCGCCGTCTTCCTCGCGCGCGTGCGCCATCGTCGCGCGGACGTAGGCGCGCAGCAGCGCGTTGCGCTGGGCGCCGCCGAGCAAGGCGCGAAGGTCTTCGTAGAGCTGCGGGTCGTTGACGAGCAGCCCCGCCGTGCCGTCGCCCTCGTCGACCGACTCGACGATCGAGCGGGTGGCGTGGACGGTGGCCTGGATGTCGTCGACCATGCGTGCCTTGTCGGGGTCGTAGAGCAAGCTGTGGACCAGCGAGTCGTTGGACTTGATGTCGGCCACGAGCCCTGTCATCTCCTCGGCGAAGTGGCCCAGGTCCGCGGCGAGCGCGTCGCCGCCGTCGCCGTAGATGATGGCGTGGGCGAGGCCATCGCCCTCGCGGATCTCGCGGGTCATGTCGGCCACGTCGGAGGTGACGATCTCGGCGTTCTCGAGCACGTCCTTCACCTTGCGACCGGCGGCCTTGTCGTAGAACAGCACGTGCAGCACGCCGCCACCGTCCCTCGCTTCCTGGAGCATGGCCTCCACGTGGGTGAGGCTCTCGCCCACCGCGCCCTTGGCAGCCTCGTCCTCGGTGCCCAGCAGCAGATCCACCTTCTTCGAGATGTTGGCGGCGTTGTCGACGATGGCGGTGGCGCGGTCGGCGTAGTTCAGGAAGGACAGGGGCTCGCTGGTGATGATCACGTCGCCGTCGTTGAGCGGCGGCAACGTGGGCGTGCCCACGGTGATGGTGACGATGTTGTCGCCCAGCACGCCCACGCCGGTGATGCCGGCCACGCTGTCCCTCGTGATCTTGGGGCGGAACTCCTCGCGCAGCGTGATCTCGACGTGTACGTTCTTGGCCTCGCCCTGTTTCTCGGCCAGCTCCACCTTGGTGACCTCGCCCACGTCGATGCCGGCGAGGCGCACTACCGCGCCCTGCTTCAGCCCCTGCACGTCGACATAGTGGGCGTGTACCTTGTAGCGGGCGCTGAATGCCTCGGTGCCACCGCCGAGGATGAAGGCCGCGATGGCGATGAGGAAGATGAAGGCCATCACGAAGAGGCCGACCTTCAGCTCCTGGAAGAGATTCCGTTCCACGCGCCGGGGAGTGTAGCGCGCTCGCTATGGGGCCGGGACGTCGACGCGACGGCCCGCGGGGTCCCAGGTGCAGAACGTGACGTGCCGGCCGCGGATGTAGAACTGCATGGGGTCGAGCGCGCCCGCGCCTCGCTCGGCGGCGATGCTCTCGGCCCGGCGCCAACGGCGTGCCGCCGCGCGCGGGTCGTAGTCATGGACGCTGACGGCGACGCGGTTGACGAGGTCCCAGGTCTGGCACAGCGCGGCGCGCACCTCGGGACAGCAACCGCCGCTCTCCACCAGCACCGACACGAAGGGCCCGTTCTGGCCCAGCACGTCGACCGTTTGCCAGTGGTCGCCGAGCACCTCGCAGGCCGCGGGCTCGTCGACACCAAGGAGCCGATCGTCCCCCGCGAGCAACCACTCTTCCTCCCACGTGCAGGTGCGCCCCTCCTCGTCGGGAGGCGACTCCACGCGGCGAGCCGGCGTCGCGACAGGCACGGCAACCGGATCCAACGCAGGGGTGTGAATACAGCCAAGAACAATCAACGGTCCCATGTCGGGCTGCCCCCTACAGCCTAAGGCCTACAGCCTCCAGTCTACCCCCTCTGGCAACTCCATCCCCAGCGCCCCCGCCTCGGGCCACCGCAAGCCCGAGCTGCGCACCGCGCCGCGGATGTCGTCGATGAAGTCCTTCATCACCTCGCCGCTGTCTCGCTTCTTGAGGCCCACGGCGATGGCGTAGGCGTTGCCCTCGCCGCCGGGGCGGCCGAAGCTCAACAGCCCGTAGCGCAGCCACTTCTCGAAGAGCGACTGCTTCACGCCGTCGTAGGCGGGGTCCTGGCACATCTCCACCACGATGCGCTCGCCGAGGCCCTGGTGCCCCTTCTCCTCGGCGATGATCTTGCGGATCACCTCGCGGTAGCGGGGAAAGCTCGCGTTCTCGTACTCCTGCAGCTGCCAGTAGCCACCGCGATCGTAGAGGAACTGTGCCATCGCCAGCTCGAACCAGCTCTCGGCGAACTCGATGGGCTTCTCGGCGAGGCGGGCGTTGACCCAGGGCTCCACCGACTCACCGGCGAACTCGGCGTACATCTTCGCCACCACCTCGTAGTGCTCCATCTCCTCGCGGATGTGCCAGGTCATGAACTTGAGCCACTTCAGCTCGGGCACGTACTTGAGCCCGTGGCCAAACATGTGGGCCGCCGCCAGCTCGCGGTAGGCCTGCGACTTCATCATCTGGTCGAGCGTGCGCGCGTAGCGCTCGGGCATGTCGGCGCGGGTGTGGTACTCGGTCATGGGGCGGCCTCTATCCGTTCGAGGAGATCGTCGATCATGCGAAGCGTCATCCCCCACAGGCGACCCGGGGGCAGCTCCACGCAGGGCAGGGTGTAATCGACACCTTGCCAGCGGTAGGGGAACTCGCCGCGGCCCTCCCGCGACACCAGTCGCGACAAGGGTTCGAAGTGATAGGCCGCGACCTCGCCGTTGGGGCGCAGCGAGGGCCAGCGGTCGAGGCGGAAGACCCAGGGGATGACGTTGACCTGCTGGGGGCCGGCGTTGCGCGGCGATGCCTGCGGCGGCAGCGCGCCCAGCAAGGTGGCGCCACGTAGATCGAGGCCCAGCTCCTCGGCGCACTCGCGGGTGACGGTGGCGAGCAAGTCGGCGTCGCCGGTGTCTTCCCGTCCCCCGGGGAAAGCGAGGTGGCCCGACCAGAGATCGCCTTCCCGCTCGGCGCGCTGGATCAAGAGCAGCTCGTCGCGCGGCCCGAACACCGCGGCCACGGCGGCGCGCCGCACGTCGCCGGGGAGGCGGGCGTGCTCGCGCGGGAGCTGGAGGGCGTCGAGTCGGGACACGGCGCGTCACCTTCGGTCGGGCGGCCCCCGCTATCCCGGGCGACGTGCTACACGGCGCGCCCACTTCCCGAGCCCGCGCGTGTCTGACGGCCTCAACATCGACTTGCGACGCCCCGTCGACCCGGAGCCCGAGGATCACCCGAACCCGCTGGTCAACCTCTGGCGCAGCACGTGGGACATCCTGAAGTCCTGGGGGCCGCCGCTCTTCGCCGTCTTCGCCATCCGTTCCGTCATCATCGAGCCCTTCCAGATCCCGAGCGGATCGATGGTGCCGACGCTCGCGATCGGCGATTTCATCGTGGTGAGCAAGTACGAGTACGGCTTGCGCGTGCCCTTCACCGACATCGAGATCCTGCCGCTCGAGGAGCCGGAGCGCGGCGACATCGACGTGTTCATCTACCCTCCGAGCGTGAGCGACGACCCCTGGTGCTGGCTCAAGCGCATCCCGCGTGGCGTCACCTTCGAGGGGCTCGGGCTCGTCCGCCTGCCCGGGCCGGAGCCCTGCTCCATCGACTACATCAAGCGCGTGGTGGGCCTGCCGGGCGACACCGTCGAGGTGCGCGACGACATCGTCTACGTCAACAACGTGGAGCAGGCGCGAGTCCCCACCGGCGAGTACCGCTACACCGACATCCGCAGTTGCGACGTCCAGG
>VGRQ01000268.1 GCA_016875315.1 Deltaproteobacteria bacterium
CGCGCCGACCGCCTGTTCCTCGCCGCCTGGGCCCTGCTCGGCGTGGCCTTCCTGCTCGCCCTGCGCTTCACCGCCACCCGCTACTGGTTGCCCTTCCTGCCGCCGCTGCTGCTCGCGATGCCGGCCACTTGGCCGCGGCTGCGGGTGTCGCTCGGGCTGAGCCTCGGCGCGCTCCTCTTGCTCGACGATGCCTTCCACGCCCGCGCGACCGCCGACCTCGCCACCCGCGCGGCCGCCACCGGCGTGGGCCGCTTCGTGGGCCACTGGGGCTGGCAGCACACCCTCGAGGAGGCCGGTTGGACCGCGCTCGACGAGGGCAGCGATCCCGCGGCCGGCACGCTGGTGGCCGTCCCCCGGCAGGCCTGGCCCCAGGGGGTGGACGTCCACTGCAACCGCGTGGTCTTCACCGGCCACGCCGACCCTCCCCTGCCCTGGCTGCCCCGGGGCTACTCGGAGGCCGCGGCGGCCAACCTGCACGCCAACTGGATCGCCGGTCAACCGCCGGTGCGCACCGTCGTCCCCTGGTGGTTTGCCACCGACCCCTACGAGTCGGCGCGGGTCTGCGCGGAGTGAGAGCGGCGGTGGTCGAGCCAGAGCTCCCAGCCGGCGCCGATGAGACAGGCCCAGTGATGGACCGCCAGCCACATCCAGCCGCGGTAGCCCATGCGCGGGGCGAGCACGACGGTCAGGCCGATGGCCACCGCCACCCAGGCCAGCGCGACGACGGGGGCGAGGCGGGGACGCACCCCGGGACTGTATCGGGGTAGGGGCGGCGCCGTGGACAAGTCCGCGCCCCACCGCGTGCTCAACATCCGCGACCGCGCCGCCGGCCGCCGCGCCGACGTGTTCCTCGCGCTGCGCTTCCCCGACTGGTCGCGCTCTGCCTTCGCGCGCTTCATTCGCGACGGGCTGGTCCAGAGCGACGAGCGCGCGCTCAAGCCGGCCTCGACCCTGCGCCACGGGGAAACCCTGCGCGTGTACGTACACGGCCTCGCGCCGTCGAGCCTGCCGCCCTCGATGCCGCCGGTGCTCTACGAGGACGAGTGGTTGATCGCGGTGAACAAGCCGCCCGGCCTGCTGATGCACCCGGTGGGCCAGCGCTTCGCCTGGGCACTCGTCGGACTGGTCCGCGAGGCCCGTCCCGAGGCGCACATCGACCTGTCGCACCGGCTCGACAAGGACACCAGCGGGGTGGTCCTCTTGACCAAGCACGAGGACGCGAACCGGCACATGAAAGCTTGTTTCATGCGGCGCCGCGTGTCGAAGGTCTACCTCGCGATCACCCGGGGACAGCCCCCCTGGGACGAGTTCGACCTCCACGCCCCCCTGGGCCACGCCCCGGGCAGCACCGTGCTCCTGCGCCGAGGCCACGACCCCGCCGGGGAGTCAGCGCACACGCGATTCGTCGTGTCGCGACGCATGGCCACGCACGCGCTGGTGGAGTGCCACCCCACCACCGGTCGCACCCACCAGATCCGCGCCCACCTCGAGCACCTCGGCTTCCCCATCCTCGGCGACAAGCTCTACGGCCAGCCCGACACGGTGTTCCTCGAGCTGCTGGAGGCCGGCGTGACCGACGCGGTGCGCGCCGCCGTGGGTTTCCCCCGCCAGGCCCTGCACGCCCACCAGATCTGCTTCCCGCACCCCGCCACCGGGCAGATGCTCCGCGTCACTGCCCCGCTCGCACCCGACATGCAGGCGATCGTCGAGGGCGCCGCGCCCAGCTACCCGAACGAGGCCAGCACCGAGGCCAGCGACGAGTAGTCCGCGGGCGAGTTGTACGCCTGCCCCGAGATGCGCACGAAGATCCGCCCGTCGTAGCTGGTGAAGGGCACCTCGATGCGATGCTCGGCGTACAGCCGCGCGTTGAGCTCCGGCCCGCTGCCCGGGGTGCCCCGGGGGAAGGGGATCGCCGCCATCGAGCCGTAGATCAGCTCGTCGTCGGGGTGCGGCAGCGCCACGCCGAGCGCGTGGGCCACCCGCTCCCGCCCCTCGCGAACGAGCGCGTGGTTGTTTGCCCGCAGCGCTTGCCAGCCGAGGCGATCGCCGTGGTCGAGGGCGGCGGGGAGCGAGAGCCAGGTGGTGGCGTCGAAGGTGCCGGGCCAGTCGAACTCGGCGTGAAAGCCGAGCGTGTACCCATGCGAGGTGACCGGCGCGTGCGTGCGCCCGCGCCACTCGGCCGACGCGTGGAAGATCGCCGATCCCTTCGCGGCACACACCCACTTGTGAAGGTTTCCCGTGTAGAAATCCGCCCCCAGCGCGTCGAGATCGAGCGGCAGCATGCCCGGCGCGTGGGCGCCGTCCACCAGCACGAGGCAGCCGCGCGCCCGCGCCAGCGCCACCAGCTCGAAGACCGGGCATACCAGCGCCGTGGGGCTGGTGACGTGGTCGACGAGCAACATCCGCGTGGCCGGGGTGATCGCCCGCGCGAAGGCGTCGACCATCTGCGCGCGGTCCTCGATCGGGAAGGGGATGCGCGCCTCGACGAGGCGCACGCCGCGCTCGACCACCAGCCGCCGGACGGCCTGTTTCACCGCGTTGTAGCCGTGGTCGCCCATCACGATCTCGTCGCCCTCCCGCCAGTCCACGGCGGCCAGCGCCGCCGCCACCCCCTGCGTGGCGTTGGTGACCAGCGCAAGGCCCGCCGGGTCGGCGCCGACGAAGCGGGCCACGCGCTCGCGCACCTCCTCCACGCGCGCGGGCCAGCTCCGCCCGAGGAACTCGATGGGCTCGGCCTCCATCTCGGCGCGAAGCTCGGCTTGCACCGCCAGCACCGACCGCGGCGTGGCCCCGAAGCTGCCATGATTGAGGTACACCACCCGCGGGTCGAGTGACCACAGCGACTTGATCTCGGGGCTGCCCGGCGTCCAGCTCATCCCCCGCGGGTATCGCGGTTACGGGGACCGGGTCGCTTGGAGTGACCGTGCTCGTCCTGGCCGCTCTCGCCCTCGCCGAGGACTCGACCTTCGAGGGAGCCCGCGCCACGCCCAGTCGCGCCGGGCGCGAGGCGCACGCCAGCGCCGAGATGGGGGCGATGCTCGCCTTCGGCAACACCGAGAGCATGACCCTCACCGGCCAGGGCACGCTCAGCTACCGCTGGGGACAAGACCAGCTCAGCGGCAGCTTCGGGGTGAACTGGGGCCAGTCCCGCCAGGACGCCGACGCCGACGGCAAGCTCTCCGACGCCGAGCGGGCGGCGCCCTACGTCCAGACGGCGGAGCGCGAGCAGGCTACCGTGCGCTACGACCGTTTCCTCGGCAAGAAGGACAGTATCTACGCCCTCGCCGGCGGATTTTCCGACACCTTCGCCGGCTACGACTGGCGGGTGAACGGGCAGGTGGGCGAGTCGCACCTGTTCGTGAGCACGCAGGCCACCACCCTGCGCGCCGAGCTCGGCCTCGACGTGGCCCGCGAGAACTTCGTGGAAGGCGTGGATCCGGGCGCGCAGACGGTGCTCTCCGGGCGCGCGCTGGTCGGCGTGCGTCACCAGTTCAACGGCCACGTGGTACTCGAGAACAACCTGGAGCTCTACGAGAGCCTGCTCGCCGTCAGCGACGTCCGGGTGAACAACATCGCCGCCGTCACCGCGAGCCTCGACAAGCGCGTGGCGCTCAAGCTCAGCCACCAGCTCGCCTTCGACAACGTGCCCGTCGAGGGCTACCAGCCCCTCGATCACACCACGCTGGCGACGGTGGTGTTCACGGTGCTCTGAGTGACACCGGAGATCGGACTCTGCCTGCTCGTGGCGGAGAGCATCCCCCTCGGCGACGGGGAGCAGCCGAGCGCGGCACTGGCGGCCCACGCGCGGTTGCGTCCGGTGTCGCTCGCGGCGGTGGAGCTCTCCGGCGTGATCGATTCCACCTCGGCGGAGCTGAGCATCGACGGCCTCGGCTTCCTCGGCAACCCTGACGACGACGTGGTGGTGTCGCCCTTCCTCGGCGCCGGCGCGCGCATCGCCGGCCGCGCGGAGGTGTTGCTCGCCACCGGCTTTTCCATCGACGCGGTGCTCTTCCCCGTGCTCGACCTGCGCGCCGACACGCGCCTGAGCTGGTCGATCGACCGGGGCGCCACGGTGGTGCTGGCGGTGGGCCCGGCGCTGCACTCCCCTCGCCGTTTCGACGCGGATGGCGACGGCGTGAGCGACCGGGCCGACGCGTGTGACGACGCCCCCGAGGACCCGGACGGCTTCCTCGACGCCGACGGCTGCCCCGACCCCGACAACGACGCCGACGGCGTACACGACGCGAGCGACAGTTGCCCCGCCGTGGCGGAGGACCGCGACGGCTTTCTCGACGGCGACGGCTGTCCCGAGCCCGACAACGACGGCGACCGGCTCTTCGACGACCGCGATGCCTGCATCAACGCCCCGGAGGACGAGGACGGCTTCCGCGACCTCGACGGCTGTCCCGACCCCGACAACGACGCCGACGGCGTACACGACGAGGGCGACCGCTGCCCCAACGTGCCGGAGGATCCCGACGCCTGGGAGGACGACGACGGCTGCCCCGACCCGGACAACGACGGCGACGGCGTGGGCGACGCCTTCGACCTCGCCCCCAACGACCCGGAGAACCTGAACTTCTTCGAGGACGAGGACGGGCGCCCGGAGACGCTGCCGCCCCTCCTGGCCAAGGTGACGGGAACCCAGCCGAAGCTCCGGTTCGAGGGCAACCACCTGTCCGGCCCGGGGACAGACCGCGCCGAGCTGCTCGCCGCCGCCCTGGTCCAGTGGCCGGCCGTCCGCGTCCGGTTGCTGGTCGTCGATCCGGACCTGGAACGGGCGGGGAAGCGGGCCCTCTCGCTCGCGGCGGCGGTGGTGCAGCTCGGCGTGGTGGCCGAGCGCGTGGAGCCGCTCGGCGAGCAAGGCGAGGCCGAGGTGCGGGTGGAACTGGTGCCATGAGGGCTCGCTGGCTCATGCTCGCCAGCGGCCCCCTGGCCCTGCTCGCGCAGCAGCTCGTCCCCAGCGCGATGGTGGAGCAGGCCTTCGCCCGCGGCCTTTCTCCCGCGCTGGCGCGTGCCATCGGCACCGTCACCGGGTTGCTGCCCGTGTCGGTCGCCGAGCTGGGGGTGCTCGCGCTGTGCCTGTCGGCGCCCTGGTGGTGGCGTCGCGGCTGGGCGATCGCCTGCACGCTGAGCCTCGGCTACGCCGCCTTCGTGGCCCTCTGGGGCCTCAACTACCGGCGCGAGCCCATCGCGGCGGCGCTGGGACTGGAGCCCCGCGACAGCACGGTCGACGAGCTGCGCGGCCTCGTCGACGAGTTCGTGGCCCGGATGAACCTCGCTCGCGAGGCCGCCCCCGAGCGCGAGGGCGTGGCCACGCTCAGCGGCGACTTCGCCGACGCCGTGGCTCGGGCCCAGGACACCTACCGCCGGGCGGGCGTGGAACGCCCCTGGCTCGCGGGCGAGTACGCCCCGGTGAAGCCGCTCCTGCTGTCCCCCGTGGCCAGCGCCGGGGGGCTGGCCGGGGTGTACATCCCCTTCACCGCCGAGCCCCACCTGAGCACGTCGGGGCTGCCGTTCACCGTGCCCTTCAATGCCTGCCACGAGATGGCGCACCAGCGCGGCGTGGCCAGGGAGGACGAGGCCAATTTCGTTGCTTTCCTCGTGGCGCGCGACCACGGCGACCCCGACTTCCGGTACAGCGCCTACGCCGGCGTCTCGAGCCACCTGCTCGGTGCGCTGGCCCGGGTCGACCCGGACGGTGCCCGGGCCGCCCGCGACGCGCTCTCGCCCCGGGTGCGCGCCGACCGCGAGGCGTACGAGGCCTGGTGGGACGCCCACCGGGTGGACTGGCTGTGGAGCGCCAGCGCCGCCGCCAACCACGCCTACCTGCGCAGCAACGGCGTACCCGACGGCGTGGCCTCCTACGGGCGAGTCGTCGACCTGCTCCTCGCCGAGCATCGCGCTAGGGCCGCGCCATGAGCTTCGATCCCGACGCCCCCGCTGCCGGGGGCAACCTCTACGGCCTCCCCGTGCCCGAGGGGGGCGCGCGCGTGCAGGTGCAGGCGGTGCCCTGGCAGGCCACCACCAGCTACCGCCGCGGCACGATCGACGGTCCCGCCGCGCTGGCCGCCGCCAGCTTGCAGGTGGATCTCCACGACGCCGAGTACGGCGACGCCTGGCGCGAGGGCATCGAGCTGCTCCCCGAGGATCCGCGTTTCCGCGAGTGGGACGCGGAGGCCGAGCCCCACGCGCTCCGGGTGATCGCCTCGCTGGGCCACGACCCCGCCGCCGCCGCCCTGGTGAACCAGCTCTCCGAGCGGGTGAACGAGGCGGTACACGCGCGAGCCCGCGCCATCGTCGGCGCCGGGCACATCCCCGCGCTCATCGGCGGCGATCACAGCACCCCCTTCGGCGCTATCCGCGCCGTGGCAGAGGCCTTCCCCGGCGTGGGCGTGCTCCACGTCGACGCCCACGCCGACCTGCGCGTGGCCTACGAGGGCTTCGCGCACTCCCACGCCTCGATCATGTACAACGTGCACCGATACATCGCAGATGTATCCGGCATCGTCCAGGTTGGAATCCGCGATGTCGGGGCGGCCGAGGTCGCGTTGATACATGATACAGGCTCGCGTATCAGCACCTGGTTCGACGCCGATGTGGCCATGCGCCTCGCCGAGGGCGAGCCCTGGGCCGACATCGTCGACGAGCTGATCGCCGCCCTTCCCGACCGGGTGTACGTGTCCTTCGACGTGGACGGCCTCGACCCCGCGCTCTGCCCCGGCACCGGCACCCCCGTCCCCGGCGGCCTCTCCTACCGCGACGCCTGCGTGCTCCTGCGGCGCCTGTCGGCCGCGCGGCAGATCGTGGGTTTCGATCTCAACGAGATCGGCCCCGGCGAGTGGGACGGCAACGTCTCGGCGCGAATGCTCTACAAGCTCTTCGGCGCCGCCGTGTGCAGCCACCCGCGCCGCTGATCCCCGGCTACACTGCCGCGGCGATGTTTCCCCTCCCCGCCCTCCTCGCCTGCGTCGAGCTC
>VGRQ01000269.1 GCA_016875315.1 Deltaproteobacteria bacterium
CAAGGCGCCGCGTGCCACCTCGGGGAGCTGGGCGCGGCAGCGGTCCCCGCCGCGCTCGCGCTCGGCCTGCCCGGGGCGGTCGCCGCCGGGGGCGTGTGCTTTCGCCCGGCTGGTCACTGACCAACCCTTTGCGTGACAGCGCGCGCGGCCAGAAGGTAGAAGGTGCGGCCGCCGAGGACTCGATGTTCAAGCCCGTTGGAAGCGTGAGCGACGCCGACCCCGCCATCTTCGCGAAGGTCCAGTCCTGCTTCGCCGACGCCCTGGGCCTCGACGCCGACGAGGTGGAGTTCGACAAGAAGGTGCTGGCCGACCTCGGCGCCGAGAGCCTCGACCTCCTCGACATCGCCTTTCGCCTGGAACGCGCCTTCGACATCCGCATCCCCCGCGGCGGCATGGAGGCCAACAGCCGCCAGGGCCTCGCCGAGGGCGAGCAGTACGAGGTCAACGGCGTCCTCACCGCCATCGCGCTCGGCAAGCTCGCCGAGATGATGCCCGAGGTGCCCGCCGCCGAGTTCCGCGAGGGGCTGAAGGTGTCGGAAGTCGCCACCCTGTGGCGCGTGGGCACCTTCTACAACATCTCCGCCGGGCTCATGGCGCAGAAGGCCGCCGGGTAAGGCCACGACGCGGCGTTTCGCCTTCATCGTCCACCCGCTCGTGCCGCTGGCGCGCCAGGTGTACGCGCTGCGGACGGGGCGGCCGGGCTTGCTGCTCGGGCGTCGCGACGGGACGAGCCCCGACGACGTGTCGGTGATCGCCCGGGTGGGCTACCGCGACGTGGAGGGCGTGATCGTGGGCGTGCCCATGTTGCCGTCGCAACTGCTCGCCGACCAGGAAACCGCCCTGCGCTCGATGACCCGCGCGGTGCAGGTGATCCAGCCGGTCGACGTGGTGGGACTCGGCAGCGTGCTGAGCGTCGTGGCTGGCCGGGGGACGGCGCTCCAGGAAGCCACCGGCATCCCGGTGACGACGGGCAACGCTGCCACGGCCTGGGCCGCGTGGCAGGCGGTGGAGCGGCTACGGGCCGGTCGCGAGGTGGCGGTGGTGGGGGCCAGGGGCAGCGTGGGACGCGCGCTGGTGGAGCTTCTCGGCGCCGCGGCCGACCCGCCCGACTTGCGGCCTTTTCCGGTGGTGGTGGGGGCGCACACCACCGGCGGGACCGTGGATCCCTCGGCGCTCGCGCCGGGCACCACCCTCGTCGACGTGGCACTCCCGGCCACGCTCTCGGGGCCCGCGCCCGGGATCACCGTGGTGCCCGGCGAGAGGTTGCCGCTACCGCCGGGCTACCGTCGCGACCTGTGGGGCCACCTGTTCCACGTCGTGGCCGGCTACGGCCACGGCCACGTGTACGCCTGCCTGCTCGAGCCGCTGGTGGCGGTGCTCGCCGGGCGCAAGACCCCGTGGGCGCAGGGGCGCACGCTCACTGCGGCCACGGTGCGAGCCTTCGGCGAGGCGTGTACGGCCGCGGGGCTGGCGGGGTAGGGGGCGCGCCAGATGCCCCACTTCACCGGGCCGGACGGCCGCATCGACATCAAGAGCCTCGAGCTCGTCGAGATCGAGGCGGCCCTGCAGGGCATGGGCTCGGAGCGTTTCCGCGCGCTGCAGGTGTACAAGTGGCTCTGGCAGCGCGGGGTCACGTCGTTCGACGAGATGACCAACGTCGCAAAGCCCGTCCGCGCCTTGCTCGCCGTGCGCTTCTACATCTCTTGGCTCACGACGCTGGCGGTGCAGAAGTCGGTGGATGGCACCCACAAGTTCCTCTGGCAAACGGAGGACGGCCATCGCATCGAGTCGGTGCTCATCCCCGACGACGAGCGCATGACGCTCTGCGTGAGCACGCAGGTGGGCTGCGCCATGGCCTGCTCCTTCTGCCTCACCGGCGACCTCGGGCTCCGTCGCAACCTGCGGCCCGCGGAGATCGCCAACCAGCCCCTCCAGGTGCGCCAGGCGCTGGAAGCCCAGTTCCGCATCAGCAACGTGGTGATGATGGGCATGGGCGAGCCCCTCCACAACGTCGACAACCTCATCCCGGCGCTGCGCATCTACCTCGACGAGCAGGCGCTCAATTTCTCGCACCGCAAGATCACGGTGTCCACGGTGGGGCTCGTCCCCCAGATGCAGAAGCTGGCCGACACCCTGCCCGTCAACCTCGCGGTGTCGCTCAACGCCACCACCGAGGAACAACGCCGACAGGTGATGCCCATCACCCGCAAGTACTCGATGATGGCCCTGCTCGACGCCTGTCGCGAGCTGCCCCTGCCCAACATGAAGCGCATCACCTTCGAGTACGTGATGATGGCCGGCTTCAACGACTCGATGGACGACGCGGTGCGCCTCGCCCGGCTGATGCGCGGCATCAAGTCGAAGGTCAACCTCATCCCCTACAACGAGAACCCCGACCGCGAGATCCGTCGCCCGCCCGACAGCCGCGTGAAACAGTTCCAGCACTACCTCGTGAACCACGGCATCCAGGCCAGCGTGCGGGTCACGCGAGGTGGCGACATCTCCGCCGCGTGCGGGCAGCTCGGGAAGGCGGCGGAGCGCAGCGACGTGGCGCCCGGGGAGAGGGTGGCGGCGGTGCGCATCCGTCGCGAGGGCGAGGGCTACGACGCGAGTTTCCTTCCCGACCCGTGATCCTGTCGACGGGGCGGGGCGCGGCCCCGGGGCTGGGCTATGGTGGCGCCCATGCTCCTCCTCCTCCTCGCATGCACCGGTGACGACGGCAAGGACGCGTCGATCTCCGTCGACACCTCGATCGACGACAGCGGCGACACCGGCTCGGTCAAGCCGCCCGACATCGTGCTGGGCGACCCCTACGTGGTGATGGTGGCCGCGACCACCCCCGGCAGCCTCGACAGCACCTGCGAGCTCGATCTCACGCTCACCAACAAGAGCGACGGCACCGTGGCTGCCACCCTCGCGCTGCAGGCGAAAGGTCGCGACTGGGCCGGCGTGGGCCTCACCGGTGGCACGCTCTACACCGCGAACTTCACCGAGACCGGGTGCAACGCCGGCGACGACAAGACCTACGAGTCGGGATCCTTCTCTGGCCAGGAAGGCATCCTCTTCGTTCTCTGGTACACCGGGGTGAACGTGGGCTACGACGCGCTGGAGCAGGGCACCGAGGGTGGCGACTTCAAGGGTGGCGAGGCCACCGTCACCGTGGCCAACAGCACGCCCGACGCCAACGTGCAGGCGCTCGCCGCCGAGCTTGGCCTCAGCGCCACGCTGCAGTCCACCGACGCCTCGGGCAACATCTACTTCCTCTCGTGGGAAACCGAGCTCAACGTCGGCGAGGTCTTGTCCACCTTCACCAAGCGGCTCGACGACGAGTACGTGTCGGGCACGCCCACCTGGCTCACCGAGCCCGACTGGTGGTAGTCCCATGCTGATCTTCCTGTTCCTGGCGTGCCCCCCCGAGGAGGAGGCGAAAGGCGCCGGCGACACCGGCCCCGTGGAGATCCCGCTCGCGCCGGCCTTCGCCGCCGTGGCCGGGGCCACCTACCAGGACGCCTTCAAGAGCACCTGCTCGATGCAGATGGACCTCGTCGACGCGGCGACGGGCAACGCGCTCGCCACCACCGGCGTGATCAGCGGCTTCGACGGCGGCCTGTGGGCGGCACTGCCGCTCGGCGAGGGACAGCAGTACAAGGCCACCATCACCTGGGACGACTGCGAGAACACGCCGGATGGAAGCGGCACGTTCACGTCGTCGAGCTTCTCGGGGGAGCCGGGCGACCTCTTCGTGAGCCACTACGACGGGGTCGACGCGGGTTTCGAGTGGATGGAGCAGGGCGACGCCCACCGGGGCGGCAGCGTACACGTGAAGCTCACGAGCGAGAGCGCCGCGGCCTCGGTCGCCGCCCAGCTCGGCGGCACCACCTACGCCGACGAGAACGACGACACCCTGGCCTACGTCGACTGGACGGGCGACGAGAACGTGGCCGCCGTCCTCGGTTCGCTGCGGGAGGGCGGCAATCTCGCGTGGGGCGAGCCCACCTGGACGGAAAAGCCGGCCTGGTGGTAGTCCGTGCCCCGTGGCGGGGATAGCTCGCACGGCGGCTTTCAGCGTCAAGAGGAGCGTCCATGCGGATCGGTGTCATCGGCGGCAGCGGGGTGTACGCGATGGAGGGCCTGGAGAACGTGCGCGAGGAGCGCATCTCCACGCCGTTTGGCGACCCGTCCGACGCGGTGATCCTCGGCAGCCTCGGCGGCATCGACATGGCCTTCCTCCCCCGCCACGGCCGGGGCCACCGCTTCAACCCGAGCGAGGTCAACTACCGTGCAAACATCTTCGCGCTCAAGACGTTGGGCGTGGAGTGGTGCATCTCGGTGAGCGCGGTGGGATCGCTCAAGGAAGAGATCGTCCCCGGGCACGTGGTGGTGATCGACCAGTTCATCGACAAGACTCACCAGCGCAAGGCAACCTTCTTCGAGCAGGGCCTCGTGGCTCATGTCGCCTTCGGCGACCCGGTCTGCGGCGAGCTGCGCAAGATCCTGCTCGCGGCGGCGCGCGAGGCTGGGGCCACCGTCCACGACGGCGGCACCTACGTGTGCATGGAAGGCCCGGCCTTCTCCAGCAAGGCCGAGTCGCTGCTGCACCGCGCCTGGGGCGCCAGCGTGATCGGCATGACCAACATGCCGGAGGCGAAGCTCGCCCGCGAGGCGGAGATGTCCTACGCCACGCTCGCGATGGCCACCGACTATGACTGCTGGCACGCCGATCACGACCACGTCACCGTCGACCAGGTGGTGGCGGTGCTGTTGAAGAACGCCTCGCTCGCGCGCAACATCGTGGCCAAGGCGGCGCCGAAGATCGCCGCGTTCGCAGGCCCCGCGCCGTGCAGCAACGCTCTCGCCACCGCTATCCTCACCCACAAGGAAGCCGTCCCCATGTCGCGAAAGCGCGACCTCGCGCCCATCCTCGGAAAGTACATGCCCGCCTAGGAGCTCTCGATGCGCCGTCTGCTGTTCCTTCCTGCCCTCGTCGCGGCCACCTCGCTCGGTGGCTGCATCTCCGAGGCGCGCATCGCGAAGGCCGGCACCCGGGTCGACCTCGGCATCGCCTACCTCAACGAGAAGAGACCCGAGGCGGCGGTGGCCACCCTGCGCGAGGCGGTGAAGCTCGATCCCCGCAACTGGCGCGCCCGCGCGGCGCTGGCGATGGCCTACGCTGCCAAGGGCGAGCCCGAGCTCGCCGACGAGTCCTTCCAGAAGGCCCTGCGCATCAACCCCGGCGAGGGGGAGATCCTCGTGAACTACGGGGCCTTCCTGGTGGCCCACGCGCGCGCGGCGGATGCGGTTCCCGTGCTCGAGAAGGCCCGGGAAGACCTCGACTACCGCAACCCCGCGATGGTGCTCTCCAACTTGTCGCTCGCCTACCTCGAGTCGGGCAACCCGGAGCAGGCGGTCGTCCACGCGCGCGAGGCGGTCAAGCGTGTGCCCGGCCTCTGCCCGGCCTGGTACCACCTGGGGCTCGCGGAGGAGGCGCGGGGGCAGGTCGACGCGGCGCTCGCCGCTTACGACACGCTCACCCAGACCTGCCCCGACGAGGCCATCGGCGGCTGGCTCCGAGCGGGCTGCCTCATGGCCCACCGGGGCGACAGCATCGGGGCCGACATCGCCCTGTCCCACGTGGTGGGCCACGCGGCCGGCACGCCGCTCGCCGACGAGGCCCGCGCCTGTCTCGCCCAGGTGGGAGGGTGAGATGTCAGATCTGCGCCGCGCCCGCGAGCAGATGGGCCTCAGCCTCAAGGACGTGTCCGAGAAGCTGAGGATCCAGGAGAAGTGGCTCGACGCCCTCGAGCGGGGCGACACCGCCGCCTTCCCTGCCGGTCCCTTCCTCGGGGGCTACACCCGGCAGTATCGTGCGTTCCTGGGCCTGGGCGACGCGCCGTCCTTGCCCCCGGCGGGGAGCGACACCCTGCCGCCGCCCAGCACCCCTCGCGGCTCGCCCCGGAGAGAGCGCGTGCTCGTCCCCGAGGGGGCCGAGAGCCCCGATCTCGCCGATACCACGAGCACCAGCCCCCGCCATCGCGTCTCGCGCATGTCGCGACAAGGGCTGTACGCCGCGCTCGCGGCCTCGGCCCTGCTGGCCCTGTTCCTGCTGGCGCGGGGCATGAGCGGCGGGCGCGAGGAGTCGCTGGGCGTCCCGCCCGACCAGGTGTTGCTCGTCACCTCGGCGAGCGGCGTGGGGGCGCGGGTGACGGCCGACGGCCGGCCGATCCACCAGGGGAAACTCACCCCGGGCAAGCAGGTGAAGTTCGCGGCGCACGACCGCCTCGAGATCGAGCTCGACGAGCTGAGCGGCGTCACGCTGGTGTACAACGGGAACACCCTCCGGCCACTCGGCGCGCAGTCGCGACCCCGGCGGATGGTGTTCGAGGACGACCGTGGAGGGTAGCCGATGGCCGAGAACCTCCTCGTCCAGCGGGTCGACGCGATCCGGCGCCTGGCACGACGCGGTCACGCCGCGCCGCTTGCCAAGGTCATTGCCAAGTCGCGCGCCGAAGACCTAGCCGCCGTCCTCGGCCACCTCACCGCGCCGGAGCAGCGCCTCGTCTTTGCCAACGTGAAGGACGACGGCATGGCCGCCGCCGTCCTCACCTCCCTGCAAGGCGACGACCTGCTGCACATCGCCACCGACCTGTCGCCCGACCGCTTCGTGGCGCTGTTCGAGCACCTCGCCGCCGACGACCAGACCGACCTGCTCGCCCGGCTCCCCGAGGAGCTGCGGGAGAACATCCTCCAGCGGATGAAGGGCGAGGCCCGCGAGGAGGTGGAGGAGCTGCTCGGCTACGCCTCCGACACGGCGGGCGGCATCATGTCGCCGCTGGCCTTCCGCCTGCAAGACGAGATCACCTGTCGCGACGCGATCGCCGCCGTGCAGGAGGCGGCCGACCACGAGCTCATCTACTATGCCTACGTCGAGAACGACGATGGCCAGCTCGTCGGTGTCACCTCGCTGCGCAACCTG
>VGRQ01000270.1 GCA_016875315.1 Deltaproteobacteria bacterium
GACGGCCGACGAGTGGGCCCGCGTGGGCGGGGCCTGGCTCGCGGCCTCGCAGCCCGCCGAGGCGCTCGCCGCCTTCGACCGGGCCCGCGCCAAGGAGCGAGACCACATCCCGGCGATCATCGGCATCGCCGGCGCGCTCAAGGCGCAGATGCGGATGGCTGCCGCCGAGAGCCACCTCCAGGCCGCCTACGATCAGCTCGGCGACCCGAGGATCGGCCTGCAGCTGGTCCAGGTGCAGATCCAGCGGGGACGGTACCGGAAGGCGGAGGAGGTACTCGCCGACGTCAAGACGCGCTCCCTGCCGCCCGAGCCCGAGCCGCCGCCGCCGGAGCTGCCGCCCGACCCCCTGCCGGTGCTCCCCCTGCCCAGCGGGCGAGTCGCGGGTCCCCGCACCTGGCCACCGGTGCCCCCGCGGGACACGCAGCCTCGCTGGCTGGTCGACGCGCGCGAGGCGATCCGCATCGACCTGCTGCGAGAACGCTCGGTCAACGTCGTCACCGCCGCCGGGTACTTCGCGCGGCCCGGCGAGCCGGGATCGGGGGCGCTCAGCGGCTGGTACGTGCCGGTCTCCGCCGTGTTCCCGCCCATCGGGCTCTTGCGCCCCGACCTCGACGCCACGGTCCTCTCCATCGACGACGGCGTGGACTCCGACCTCGGTGTCGCGACCTCGGTCGGCCTCGCGTCGCCGCCGTTCCGGCGTTTCTTCGCCACGGGCCGGGTGGGCCTGAGTCCCATCGGCTTCAACGACGTCAACCTGCTGTGGTCGGGCCAGGCTCGCTACGGCCTGCTTCCTGCCGTGACCGTGGGTGGCACCGTGGCGCGGGCGCCCGTGGCCGACAGCCTGCTCTCCTGGAGCGGCAAGGTCGATAGCTCCCGCGGGCTCTACGGCTTCGTCTCGCAGATCTGGGGCTCGGCCTTCCTCACGTGGAATCCCAGCGCCCCGGTCGACCTCGGGGTGATGGCGCGCGGTGGCTACACCGAGGGCTATGGCGTGGAGCCAAACCCCATGGGCGAGGTGGTGGCCTGGGGTGGGCTGTCCGTGGGCCAGCGCGAGGCCTTCGGCTTCGCCCGCCTGGGCGTCGAGGGCCTGGTGCAGAGCCACGCCCGCCAGGAAGACGGCTTCGACGTGGGCCAGGGCGGCTACTTCTCGCCGCCTCTCTTCGTGCTCGGGGCCGCGCGCGTCGATACCGGATACACCTTTCGCTCACGACGGGCCCGCCTGTGCGGCACCGCCAGCCTCGGTCCCCAGTACACCGACGGCGACCCCACCCCGTGGTTCGGCGTGGGCCTCACCGGCGCCGGGAAGCTGGGCGCGGGCGCGGCGGTGCGCCTCTCGCCGGGCGTGGCCATCGGCCTCGACGGTCGGGCCAACGCCACCCTCGGCGGCTGGCACCAGGAAACGGCGTTGCTGCACCTCACCTGGGGGATCGTGCCCGGCACGCCCGCCTCGCCGTCGCAGTCGACGGTGGCCTCGCCGGGCGCCATCCTCTTGCAGACCAGCGACCTCTGCCGGGTAGAGTAGCGCCGCATGCTCCTCCTGCTCCTGGCCTGCGGACGCGAGCTCGACACGGGCAGCGCCGGCGTCGATTCCGACAGCGGCGACACCGGCCACCCGCCCGGCGGCGGCCTCGACTACGACGACGGCAACTTCCTCTACACCACCGATCACATCCTCGAGTTTGGCATCACGCTCGACGAGGCAGCCATCGCCGCGCTCGCGGTGGATCCCAGTGAGGATGTTGTCGCGACATTCACCTACGAGGACGAGAGCTACGAGGTTGGCCTGCACCTCAAGGGCAGCCCCTCGGGCTCCTTCCGCACCCTCGACGAGAAGGCGGCCTTCAAGATCGACTTCCACGAGTGGGACCGCGAGCAGGAGTTCCACGGCGTTCGACGCCTCACGTTGAACAACATGATCCAGGACTCGACGATGAGCCACGAGCACGCCGCCTACTGGCTGTTCGCCGAGGCCGGGGTGGTGGCGCCGCGCCACGGCTACGCGCGCGTGACGGTCAACGGCGAGTGGTTTGGCCTCTACGGCATCGTGGAGACAGCCGATGAGCAGCTCGTGAACCGTCACTGGCCCGGCGACGACGAGGGACACCTCTACGAGGGTGGCTACGGCTCCGACCTCTACGAGTGGGCGGTGGAGGCGTTCGAGATGAAGGAAGGCGACGAGGCCGACCGCGCCGACCTGGCCGCGCTCGTGGAGGAAGTGGAGTCTTGCGGCGAGGGCGAGATCCTGCCGCTGCTCGAGCGGAACTTCGACGTCGATGCCCTGCTCGCCGCGTGGGCGGTGGAGCTCGCGATCGCCGATCCCGACGGCTACACCACGCTCGCCAACAACTACCTTCTCTACTACGCGCCCGTCGCCGCCCAGTGGACGATGATCCCGTGGGGACCCGACCAGGGCTTCGAGGGCGCCGCCCCGATCTTCACCGAGATGACGGGGCGACTCGTCGAGATGTGCGTGGCCGACGCCGACTGCACCGGGGCCCTCCGCGTTGCCACGCTCGCCGCCGTCGACACCTGGGAGTCCTCGGGCCTCGGTGACTTCGTCAACGGCGAGACGGCGCGCATCGAGGCCGACTGCCGCGCCGACCCCCGCTCGGAGTGGGGCGACAACGGTTGTCGCGACGAGCAGGCGGCGATGCGCGAGTGGGTGAGCGCCCGCCCCGCCGCCATCCGCGCGGAGATCGAGTGATCCTCTTCTTGCTCGCCTGCGACCGCGCCGTGGGCGAGGACACCTCCGGCGAGCCCGAGGGCCCCGCTGACGACCCCGTGTGGGACGACCGCTACCTGCCGGTGTACCGCATCACCATCGATGCCGAGGACTGGGCGGGCGACCTCGCGGCGCTGCACGAGACCGACACCTGCGAGCAGCGGAACTACCGGCCCGCGAGCGTCGACTACGAGAACCCGCAGTCCGGCGAGACGGAGTCCTACGACAACGTGGGCATCCGCTACCGCGGCCACTCCGCGCTCGAGGGTGACAATCGTTTCGGCTTCAAGCTGAGCTTCGACGAGTACGACGAGGCCGGCGAGTTCCACGGCCTACACAAGGTGAACCTCAACGGCACCGAGGGCGACAGCTCCTTGATGCGCGAGCGCCTCGCGCAGTGGGTGATGCGCTCGGCCGGCGTGCCCGCGCCGCGGGTCACCCACACGCGGGTGTACGTCAACGGCGAGTACCAGGGCATCTTTCCCTTCACCGAGGAGCCCGACGACCAGGTGTACCTCGACGCGCACTTCGACGATCCCGACGGCTCCCTGTTCAAGATCAACGGCTACTGCGAGGGCGACGGGGATTTCGAGTGGAAGGGCGACGAGGTCGACAAGTACGACGGCCGCTACGAGGCCAAGGCCGGCACCGGCGAGGAGGCCTTCACCGAGGAGCTCATCCCGATGATCGCCTGCGCCAGCGACGAGGACGACGCCGCGATGTTGGCTTGTGTCGACGAGCACATCGACGTGGCCGAGTTCTTCACCGAGATCGCGGTGGACATGGCGCTGCCCGACGTGGATGGCATGGCCGCCGTGGGACAGAACTTCCTCCTCTACCACGACCCTTCGACCGGCCTTTTCGTGGCCTACCCCTGGGACAAGGACCAGTCCTTCCGCGTGAGCGATGCGCTGAGCGACACCATCTGGGATCTTCACCCCACGTGGAAGGAGGAAGGAGGGCCGGAGTTCCTGCGTCGCCTCCGGGCGCTGCGCAGCGGGGAGTTCTGCGACGAGGTGCTCCGGGTGGCCGACATCACCGACCCGGCGGCGCTGGGCGACGAGCTCGACCGCGTGGAGAGCCTGCTCGACGGCTACATCGGCGACGACCCGTGGTTTGCCGAGGGCGACTGGAGCTACCACGTGGAGAGCGTGCGCGAGGCGATCGCCGAGCGGCACGAGGCCGTGGTCGCGGAGGCGACGAGCTGCACGCCGCCTTAGAGGCGCTGCATGATCACGCTCCTCTTCACGCTCCTCGTCCCGGCCGCCCTCGCGGGGTGGTCGGCCAACGGATCCGAGAACGGCTGCAACTTCTTCCTCGGCCCGGTGGAGGGCACGGTGCAGCCGGTGCGCGCCGAGTGCGACTGGAAACTCCCCGCCGACAAGCTGCATGCCCTCGTGGCGAAGGTGGCCGACCACGACAAGTACTTCTCCGCCGTGGAGGTGTGCGACGTGCTCAGCAGCAGCGGCGGTCGCGACGTGGCGGTGCAGGTGCACGTGGCGAGTGGCATCTCCGACCGGGAGGTGGTGCTCGATTTTGCCCAGGAAGACATCGCGAACGGCAAGCGCTACACCTGGACCAAGTCGGCCGACCAGTCGGCCGCGAAGCGCGGCATGGTGGCGGTGGCCCTCGACACCGGCAAGTGGGAGATCACCAGCACCGAGGGTGGCGCGCACGTGGTGTACGAGCTTCGCTACGACGCTGGCGGCAGCGTGCCCGGCTTCATCGTGCGCTGGTTCCAGGGCAGCGGCGTGCGCACGCTGGTGGGCGAGCTCAAGGCGTACGCCGAGAGTCATTGATTCGCCGGCCGTTCCCGCAATCGTCACGCTGCCGTCACCTGCCGCGAATAAATGGCCCGCGTGGAAAATACCGGACCGATCCTGGTGGTGGACGACGAGGCCGACATCCGGAACCTCCTCGGCCACGTGCTCGGCAAGGAAGGCTTCACCGTGCGCGCGGTGGCGACGGGCCCGGAGGCCCTGGCGCTCGCGCCGTCGCTGCGCCCCGGGCTGGTACTCCTCGACCTGATGCTCCCCGGCATGCAGGGCACCGAGGTGTGCCGCCGCCTGCGCGCCGAGCCCACCACCGCGAGCGTTCCCATCATCATGCTCACCGCCCGGGGCGACGAGGTCGATCGCGTGGTGGGCTTCGAGGTGGGCGCCGACGACTACGTCACCAAGCCCTTCTCCAGCCGGGAGCTGGTGCTGCGCATCCGCGCCGTCTTGCGACGCGCCGGGATGGAGCCGGCCGAGGAGACGGCCGGCCAGCTCCGGCTGGGCGCCCTCCGCATCGACGCCGCCGCGCATCGTGCCTGGGTCGACGACACCGAGGTGTCGCTCACCGCCACCGAGTTCCGGTTGCTCACCACGCTCGCGCGCCGCTCGGGCCGCGTGCTCACCCGCGGGCAGCTCCTCCAGGAAGTGTGGGACATGCCGCCCGACCTCGGCACCCGCACCGTCGACACCCACATGAAGCGACTGCGCGAGAAGCTCGGCGCCGCGGGCGACCGCATCGAGACGGTGCGCGGCGTGGGCTACCGGCTCAACGCCCTCGCGCCGCAAACTTGAGCACCGGCTAAGCTCGACCGGTGAACTTCGCCCTTGGCGCCGCCGTCTTGTGCCTCGTCGGCACCCTCGCGTGGATCACCTGGCAACGCCGCCTTGCCCGGCGCTGGCTCGACCGCCTGGTGCACTCGGTGCGCCGCTACGCCCGGGGCGAGGACCGTCGCCTCGCCGTCGATGCGCCGCCGCCCGAGCTGGAGTCCCTGTCGCTCGCCCTCGACGACCTCGTGCGGGCGCTGGGCGAGGAAGCCAGCGGCATGCGCTCGGAGCTGCGGCTGGAGCAGGAGATGGTACGCCAGACGCCGAACGGCCTGGTGCTGGTCGATGCCGAGGGGCGCGTGCGCATGGTCAATCCCGCCGCGCGCGTGCTGTTGCCGGTGCGCGGCGACCCCACCGGGCGACCCCCCATCGACGCCATCCCGCTCGCCGAGTTGCAAGACGTGATCGACGAGTGCCGCGAGAAGAACGCCATCGCCGAGCGCAGCGTGGTGTACGGCCCGCGCGACCTGGTGGTGCGTGGCTTGCCGCTCGACGGCGGCCGGGCCGCGCTCGGCGTGGTGCTCGACATCACCACCGTGCGCGCCGCCGAGCGAGCGCGTCGCGACTTCGTGTCGAACGTTTCCCACGAGCTGCGCACGCCCATCACCACCATCGTCGGCTTCGCCGAGGCGCTCGGCGACGAGCCCCTGCCCGAATCGAGTCGACCGATGGTGGAGGCCATCCAGCGCAACGCGCGCCGCCTGCACGCGCTGGTCGACGACGTGCTCCACCTCTCGCGCATCGAGTCGCGAGGCGAAGACCTTGCCTGCGAGGTCCAGCCCCTGCGCCCGCTGGTCGACGAGGTGGTGCAGCGGATCGGTCCCCGGGCGGAGGCGCGTCGCCAGTCGCTCGTGGTGGATGGGCCCGATCTCGAGGCCAGCATCAACGCCGATGCCTTCGTCCACGCGCTCGGCAACCTCGTCGACAACGCGGTGAAGTACACGCCCGAGGGGGGGCACGTTGCCGTGCGCCTCGCGACGGCGGGCCACGGCGTGGAGGTGTCGGTGATCGACGACGGCCCGGGCATCGACCCCGTACACCATCCAAGACTGTTCGAGCGTTTCTACCGGGTAGACCCCGGGCGCTCGCGCGACGTGGGCGGCACCGGGCTCGGGCTCGCGCTGGTGAAGCACCTCTGCCAGGCGATGCGCGCGGAGGTGAGCGTGAAGAGCGCGCCGGGGGAGGGGAGTTGTTTTGTCATTCGGCTTCGACCCTAGCCATCGCCGCCTGCACCTTGCTGCTGTCGGGAAACTCGGCGCGGGCGCGGGCGACGGCGTCGCGACAGGATTCGAACCTGGAGCGGCACAGGGCCTCGACCTCGGCGGCGGCGATGTCGTCCTCGGCGGGACGCTGGCCTCGCGCGCGGGCGAAGCTCGCGAGGGCGGCGGGCTCGTCACCCAGCGCGGCCTGCGCTGCGGCTGCCTCGACCACCACGCGCCACTGGCTCGAACTGGCCCCGTCGAGCTTGCTCTTTAGCTCGGTGGGCGCGGTGAGCGTCCACCCGTCGATGGCCGCGCGGAGCCGCGGTGCGAGGCGAGCCCCCGCGGCGGTGTCGGTGCCCCCCACGGTGCTGTGGAGCCCGCGCACCGCCACGCGTAACCACAGCTCGCGCGCCACCCC
>VGRQ01000271.1 GCA_016875315.1 Deltaproteobacteria bacterium
CGCGGGCTGCCCGGCGGCGAGGGCGCCCGCGGCGGTGCACCAGGCGATGAGGGCGGCCGACTTCTTGTCGACCATGTCGAGGTACTCGTCGAGGCTGGTACACAGCGACCCGGCGCGCTGGAGCTGCAACACCTCGCCCTCGGCCATGGCGGTGACCGCCTCGGCGAGCGCGGTGACCGCGGCGTGACCGCCGGCGGTGGAGGCCAGGAGCACCGCGCGCGCGAGGCAGAAGTCGCCGGTGAGGATGGTGGCGGCGTTGCCGTAGGCCACGTGGGCCGCGGGACGCGAGCGCCGGAGCACGGCCCCGTCCACCACGTCGTCGTGGAGAAGGCTGCCGAGGTGGATGAGCTCGCCCACGCACATCAGCGAGGGGAGGTCGCCGCCGAAGCCGACCGCCCCCGCGCCCAGGGCGCTGAGCATGGGGCGGAGGCGCTTGCCGCCGGCATCGACGAGGTAGCGCGACACTGCCTCGACCACGTCGACCTCGCTGCCCACCAGCTCGCGCAGGCGCGCCTCGCCCAGCGCCAGCCGGGGCGCGAGCATGGCGAAGACCGCCTCGGGACCGTCGATGTGCACGAGCGGGGCGGGGCCATCGAGCCCAGCGGCCTCGACCCTGCGCACCACCGCCGCGGGGCTCACGCCGCGAACGAGAACGGGATCCATCGGGCCTCCGGGTAGCGTGTTGGCGTTTCGTTCATTTCACTGTTAACTGAAATCCATGAAACAGGCCACCGGCGATACCGAGGCGGCGAGGCGGCGCGCTATCCTGCTCGTCGCCGACGCGATCGGCGAGGTGATCGGCTTCTGGAACTTCAAGCCCTCCCTCGGCCGCGTGTGGACGGTGCTCTACCTCAGCGCCAACCCGCTCGACGCCGAGCAGATCGAGGCCCGCACCGGCCTGTCTGCCGGCATGGTGAGCAACTCGATCAACGAGCTGCTCGAGTGGGGCGTCATACGGCGGCAGCCGGCCGCCGAGGGGCGCCGGCGCCTCTTCGTGGCGGAAACCGACGTGTGGATGCTGGTGGCGCGCGTCTTCCGCGAGCGCGAGCTGCGGATGGTGGCGCGGGTCGTCGCGCAGATGGAGGAGGCGCTGCGCATCCTCGACGCCGAGGGCAAGGGCGCCGACCCTCGCGCCATGCACGAGAGCCGCTTCCTCCACACCCGCATCGCCCGGGTGCTGGAGCTGGCGCGCACCGGCCAGCGCCTCATCGATCGTTTCGCCCGCACCGGCTCGGCCAACCTGCGGCCCCTGCGCGACGTGCTGGCGTCGGCCACCAGCTAGGGCAGCGCGTCTCCAGCCCTCGCGCCGCCCGCGTGAAGCGCGGATAGACTGGGTCGATGTTGCTCCTGCTGCTGGCCTGCTCCGACACCCGCACCCTCTCTGGCAAGGTCGTCGATATCTGGGGCCACCCCGTCGAGGGCGCCACCGTGGTGGTGGAGGGCGTGATGGAGCGTAATTACACCGCTTCGAATGGCGCGTTCTCCATCGAGGTGGAGCAGGCGGCCACGCGGGTGATGGTGGGGAAAGACGGCTACATCAAGGACATCCTCGAGCCCACGGCGAAGAGCGAGGAGGAGGACTACGACCCCCTGGCCTTCGAGCTCTACCCGCAGCCCGAGAAGCCCGGCTTCTACGGGGTGGGTCGCGACAAGTACGTGGAACTGGGCGCGCAGCGCATCCAGCTCATCGGCACCGACCTGCAGCACTACGCCGGCGTGCAGGACATCCCCGAGGAGCACCTCCCGACGGGCCCGGTGGAGTTCGTGTTCTCCACGAAGCTCCGACCGAGCGAGATCGCGCAGATGAACCTGCACCTGTCGAAGCTCGAGTTCATCGACAAGACGCGCATCAAGGGCGTGTTTGGCGCGCAGGACGCCACCGTGCAGCTCTGGTCGGCCGGCGACGACGTGTCCTTCGACCTGGAGCAGCTCGCCAGCCGCGAGGACTACGTCATCCGCGCGCGCGGCGAGATGGCGCCCGGCATCTACGCCTTCCATGCCCACGACGTGCTGCACGAGGAAGACGAGCGCGTGTTGCGCAGCCTGCCGCGCGAGCAGCAGGTGGCCTTTCCCTTCGAGGTACGCTGAGCGCTACCAGTAGGCGCTCTCCAGCGTCACCCGGTACTCGTCGCACTCGGTCCCCCTCGGCAGCGACAGGGTCGCCCGCCCCCGCTCGCCGGCGGCGATGTTCGCCAGGCGGGCCACGAAGCTGTCGGCGCCGCAGTGGATCCCCACCTCGGCCTCGCTCACCGCGCGGGGCGCGCTGTTCTCCCCGGTGGCCTCCACCTCCACGCGGCCGTCGGGGAACAGCCGCGCGGTGGCCCGGACCTTCAGCCACGGGGCGACGTCGACCACGCGGTCCTGCCGTCCCCGGCGGGCCTGGAAGAGCACCTCCTTGCGCACGGTGTCGACCGTCACCAGGAACTGCCCGGACACGTTGAGGCCGAGCAGGCCGGCGGTGTCGTCGTCGGCGCACTCCTCGCACACCCCCACCGTCACCCCGTCTACCGCGAAGCCGCCCACCCACAGCCGGTCGACGAGCACCAGCCGGGCCGTCCGCTCGCCGTTGGCGGTGCGCAGGGTGATCTCCGGCGCGTCGCCCGGGATGGCGAGGCCGATCTCGCGCAAGGAGGCGCGGCCGAGGGTGGTGACGCTCGCGCCGGTGTCGAACAGCATCGGCAGCTCGTGCTCGCCGAACTGGATGGGGACGGTCATCGAGTGGCCCAGGCCCTCGTAGGGGAGCGCCACCTGGTCCTCGGCAAGCGGCAGGTCGACCGGGGTGCAGTCGGGCAGGGCCTTCTCGGCCGCGGGCGGCGGCGAGGCGCCCTCGGTCCCGGTGGGGATCGACTCGGCGAGGCGAGCCGCGTGGCGCGTGGCCTCGGGCCCCCCGGCGGCGGCCAGCACCGCGAAGCCGCTGGCCATCGCGCCGTTGACCTCGCCGGGGAAGTACCCAGGCAGGCCTGCGAGCAGCGCCAGGGGCCAGGTCCAGGTGGCGGCGGCCAGTGACAGCTCCCGGCGACCGAAGAGCAGGTAGAGGCCGCCCACGGGCAACACCAGGAGCAGCGCCGCCGAGAGCCCCACCTGGAAGGCGGGCAGGCCGCGCACCACGCCGAGACCGATGAGGGCGGCGAGCGCCACCACGCCGGGCACCAGCCCGGCGACGACCAGGAGCGCGGTCACGAGGCGCATCGGTGTTCCATACCCCTCCCGCGAGATAGCCGCCGCTGCCATGCCCGAGACCCGCGCCACCTACTTCTGTGTCGATATCGAGGCCTCGGGCCCGGTCCCCGCCCTCTACGACATGGTGTCGCTCGGCGCCGTGGTCGTCGCGCCGGATGGCGACGGTGTCTTGCAGATCGGCGACACCTTCTACGTCGAGATCCGTCCCGAGGGGCCTCGCGTCGACCCGGGCGCGATGAAAGTGAACGGCCTCGACATCGAGAAGCTCCGTCGCGAGGGCACCCCCCGCAAGCAGGCCATGCAGGACCTGGCCACCTGGGCGAGGGCGCGCATCAAGCCGGGGACGAAGCCGGTCTTCGTGGGGCACAACGCGCCCTTCGACTGGAGCTTCGTGAGCTGGTGCTACGCCGCCGACGACATGGACAACCCCTTTGGCTACAAGGCGCTCGACACCAAGGCGCTGGCCACCGGCAAGCTCGGCGTCCACTGGTTCGACAGCAACAAGGAGCTGCTGGAGACGGCGCTCGGCCTGCCCCCGGAAGACAAGGGGCAGAAGCACCGGGCTGATTACGACGCGCAGTACCAGGCGCTCATCCTCAAGCGCCTGTTGGAGCGCTAGATGTGCGGCTTCGTGGGCATCATCGGCGTGGAGCGCGCCTCCGCCGCCGCCGCGCAGATGCTCCAGGCCCTGCAACACCGGGGACAAGACGCCTGCGGCGTCGGCAGCGTCGACCAGGGGCGGGTTCACCTCGTCAAAGACCTCGGCATGGTGTCGCAGGTCCTGAGCATGGGGGTGATTGCCACCCTGCCGGGCGAGGCGGCCATCGGCCACGTGCGCTACCCGACGGTGGGCGCGGGCGTGCGCGACGACGCGCAGCCCTTCCACACGCGCCGTCCCGGCGTGCTGATGGCGCACAACGGCAACGTCACCAACGTGCCGGAGCTGGAGGCCTGGCTCAGGCGCCGCGGCGTCCGCGTGCAGTCGGGTTGCGACGTCGAGCCGATCATGCTGGTGTTTGCCGAGGCCCTCGGCGGTAGCGGCGTGGAGCACGTGAAAGATGCCGTCCGCGCCGTGTTCGATCGCGTGCGCGGGGCCTACACCTGCGCCGCCGTGCTCGAAGTCGATGGTCGCGACACGCTCGTGGCCTTCCGCGACCCCTACGGCGTGCGTCCCGGGGTGTACGGCCAGAGCCCTCAAGGGGCCTGGTGCGTCGCCAGCGAGTCGGTGGCCCTCGACGCGATGGACTTCGCCATGGCCGGGGAGATCCCGCCGGGCGCGGTGATGCTGTTCCGTCCCGGGGAGCCGCCGCGCGTGGAGCCCATCGCCACCGCCACCCCGCGGCGCTGCCTCTTCGAGCGCATCTACTTCGCGCGCCCCGACAGCAAGATGGAGGACGGCCGCGTGTTCCACGTGCGGTGGGCGCTCGGCGAGCGGCTGGGAAAGGAGTGGCGCGAGAGGGGGCTCGAGGCCGACGTGGTGGTGCCGGTGCCCGACACGAGCCGGCCGGCGGCGCAGGCGATGGCGGAGGCGCTCGGCCTGCCCTTCCGCGAGGGCTTCATCAAGAACCGCTACAGCGGCCGCACCTTCATCATGCCCGACCAGCGCAGCCGGCAGTCGGCGTTGCGCCTCAAGCTCAACCCCATCCCCGAGATCCTCGAGGGCAAGCGGGTGATCCTCGTGGACGACAGCGTGGTGCGCGGCACCACGGTGAAGCGCCTCGCCGAGCTGGTGCGCAGCACGCGCCCGGCCGCCGTGCACCTGGCCATCTTTTCCCCGCCGGTGCGCCATCCCTGCTACTACGGCATCGACATGCCGAGTCGCGACGAGCTGGTGGCGGCAAAGCTGCCGGAGAGCGAGTGGGCGCGGGCCTTCGGGGTCGACAGCGTCACCTTCCTCAGCGTGGAGGGGCTCCGCGCCACGGCCGGCTCGCCCGCCTGCATGGCGTGCTTCGACGGCGACTACCCGGTGCCAGTGAGCGAGCGCGAGAAGGCGGCCATCGTCGCCGATCGCCGGGGCGCGCCTGGATAGGAGGGCGCATGGGGTTTGATCGGCGGGCCGACGCGCACTACCTCCACGCGCCCCGGCCGATCGAGCCGGTGATCGCGGCGCCGATCGAGGCGCCACGCGCGCTGTCCTGGCGGGGCGACAGCGACGAGCTGCTCGTCGGTGCCGCCGACGGCACCGTGTGGTCGGTGGAGACCGCCTACGGCACGCGCAAGCTCTTCACCGGGCCGGCGGAGCCCGTACACCTCTGCTCGCGCGGGCCCGAGCTCGCTATCGTCGGCGCCGGGGGACAACTCGCTTACTTGCGCAACGGCGCCGCTTGCTGGACGGTCGACACGGGACTCGTCGCCTCGCTGGGCCTGCGCCTCGGGCGCGACGGCGTCGCCGCCATCGGCGACGATGCCCGCGGGCGTCGCGAGGTGGTGTGCTTCGACGGCGACGGCCGGGAGCTGGTGCGGGTGCCGGTGCCCGCGGGCGTGGCGCTGGGCACCGACGGGCAGGGCGAGTACCTGGTCGCGCGCGCCACGCTGGCTGGCCTCTCGGTTCGTCACATCGAGGAGAGCCTGCCGGGCGGCGAGGCCACCAGCCACCGGCTGCGCTTCGCCCGTGCCGGGCGCGTGGTCGGCGTGGCCACCGGCGGGGCCACGCTCTGGATCGACCCGAGCCTCCCGCCCCGCAACGTCCGCCTGATGGACACCGTCAGCGCCGCCGTGCATCGCGACGGCCACACGCTGGCGCTCGGCACCAAGCATGGCGGCGTGGCCATCGTCGACGCCGACGGCGACCCGGCCGCGCGCTCCAGGCCGGCGCGGGTCGACATGCACGGCCCGCCGGTGCGGGCCATGAGCTTCGCCGCGCGCGGACGCTGGCTCGCGACGGTAGCGGAAGCCTGTCGCGTGTGGGCGTTCTAAAATCTATCGCCCGTAGATCGAAATCTACGGGTTGGCGATCTCGCCGGAAACGGGCGCAGCGTCGGCCATGCTCGACACGAGCGCGCCGACGGCCATCCAGCCCACGGCAAGGAGGAGGAAGAAGTTGAGAAGTGGCGAGGTGCCGAGCTTCTCTTCGTGCTTGACGTTCAGCGAGCGGGCCATGGTGGGATCTCCGGGGGGCAGCGGCAGGAGGAGCGGGGTGCGCGCGGAGATAAAGCAAGGGCCGTGCCACGGGTGCTACACGTCCTGAACGACTTCGCCGGCGGGGGCGCGGAGCGGATGGTCCTCGAGCTCTGCCGCCGCGCGCCGGTGGGGCAGGCCGTGGCGACGGTGATGTCGGGAGGCTCGCTGGAGGCCGAGTTCCGGGCCGCCGGGGTACACGTCATCGCCGGTGGGCGCCGGTCGCGGGCGCTGGGCGCCGGGGCGGTGGCGCGGATCGCGGCCGCGTCGCGTTCTTTCGACATCGTCCACCTGCACCTCGCGGCAGGCGAGGTCTGGGGTGGCCTCGCCGCCGCGATCGCCGGGCGTCGATCGGTCTCTACGAATCACAACATCGACGTCGACGAGGGCTGGGAACGACCGGCTCGGCGGCTCCTGGAGCAGAGGCTGAGCCTCACCATCGCGGTGAGCGAGGCGGTGGCGCGCACCTGCCGGGCGCGAGACATCCGCGTGGTGCCGAACGGGGTGGACCTGTCGCGCTTCGCCGCGCCCTGGCGCGGTGGCGGTGGCGTGCTCGCCGTGGGACGGCGCGTGCCGCAGAAGGGCTTCGACGTGCTGGCGGCGGCCGCCCCGGGGCTGCGCGTCCGCGTGGC
>VGRQ01000272.1 GCA_016875315.1 Deltaproteobacteria bacterium
CGCTGATGCCGCTGCGCCCGAAGCCGAGCAGCAGTCGCGCGCCCGGGCCGCGCCCGACGAGTGCGTGGTGGAAGCCGATCGCCTGGGTCACCGCGTGGACCATCGCCTCCGTGGGCGCGAGACCCGTCGCCGGGTCGATGGCCCCGGCGCGCGCGAACGCGTTGCGGAGCGCCCCCGAGGAGGCGCCCTCGCCCCCGAACTCTCTGGCGGTCTCTGTCACGCGCCCGCATTGTGCCGGTTCGGGATGGCGTTGACAAACCGGCCCCGCGCGCCGCCCGGTGGGGTCGGGCTTGTAACCGAGGCACCGGGCTGGCAGACTCTCGGGATGCTCCCCCTCGTTCCCCTCGTGTTTCTCGCCTGCCCCGGCTTTGGTTCGCAGACGCTCGGGGGTGGCAGCTCCGAGGTGCCCGCCGATCCCACCTACGTGGAGCACGCGGGCCCGATCCTCGACGATTACTGCGCGCCCTGCCACGGCGAGACGCCCAGCGGTGGCGCCCCGGACTACTTCCGGCTCGACGCCTACGAGAATGATGGTAGTCGCGACGGCGCCGTGGAGATGGCCGACCGCATCGTGGCGCGCGCGACCGGTGACAGCCCCACGATGCCCCCGGCCTACGCCACCCAGCCCAGCGACATCGACCGCGAGATCCTCGCGGCGTGGGTCGCGGACGGGGCCCCCTACGGCGCCGACACCGGGGGTACCCAGTGAGGCGCTACCTCGTCCCCGCCCTCGCGGCGGCGCTGGTGTTCCTGGGGCTCGCGCGGCGCACCGAGGCCCAGCCGGCCTACGCGCTGCGCAGCGTCAACGACTGCGGCACCTGCCACGTGGAGCCCACCGACTGGGCCAACCCCGAGTTGAAGGACCGCCTCTGCTCGCTGAACTGCACCACCTGTCACGTCAGCCCGGCGGGGGGCGGGCTGCGCACCCCCTCGGGTCTGTACTACGGGCGCGAGTCGGTGCCCTGGTTCGGTCACCGCCCGTCCGCGCACGCCGCGCCCCGCGAGAACCCCACTCAGGGCGGCTACGACTTTCTCAGGGGGTTCTCGGGCTGGGCGCCCGGCCAGACCCCTTCCGGCTCGGTGGCCGATCGCTACGGCAACATCGATCCCGACCCCAAGTTCGTCGCAGGCGCCGACCTGCGCGCCATGGCCTACTTCCCGCTGGCGGAAGGCGACTACGCCTCGGTCTTCCCGATGCAGGCCGACCTCTACGGTGCCGCTCGACTGTCGCGACACGTCCAGCTCTACGCGGACGTGGGCCTCTACAGCAGTCGATCCACCTTCGCGCTCGACGAGACCTACCGGTCCACGCGCCCCTCGGCGCTCGACTACCTGAAGATCGACGAGCTGTTCGTGAAGTACGACCGGCTCCCGTACAACGGCTATGTCCGTGCCGGTCGCCTCGCGCCCACCTACGGCTGGCGCATCCCCGACCACACGAGCTTCATCCGTCGCGATCTCGGCTTCGGAGAAACGCGGTCCTGGTTCGGCGTCGAGGCCGGGCTCAATCCCAACTACCCCTACGCGAACCTGGCGCTGTTCTACCAGGGCCTCGACTTCTGGCCGGGCGAGACCAGCGCGGCGGGCTTCGGCGCGGCGGCGAGCGCGGGCGTGCGCGAGCTGGGCTGGCAGGCAGGGGGCAACGTGCACGTGCTGAAGCTCGCCGAGGGCGGGCTCGACCTGGCCGTGGGGCCCCAGTGGGGGATCAACTGGAACCCGGTGGTCTACCTCGGCGAGCTCGACTACCGGCGGATCGGCGACGGCGAGGGCAGCGCCACGAGCGCGCTCTTCGCCTACCACGAGCTGCAGTGGCTGTTCCACCGGGGCCTTGCCGCCAAGCTCAAGTACGACTGGATGGACCCCGCCCTGGACTACAAGGACGACCACCTCAACCGCGTGGCGCTGGGCCTCGACCTCGCGCCCTACACCTCCTTCGAGCTGGAACCTCAATACCGCCGCACCTGGCGCGGCGGCGGCTTCTTCGCCAGCGGCGGCGAGCTGGCCAGCCACGAGGTGATCGTGATGGCGCATGGCTGGTTCTAGGCAGGCTGTAGGCTGTAGGCTGTAGGCTGTAGGCTGTAGGCTGTAGGCCGTAGGCCGTAGGCCGTAGGCCGTAGGCCGTAGGCCGTAGGCTGTAGGCGGTGGGCGGTAGGCCCTGAGGGGGGTGGAGCGGCGGTCGCCTCGCCTCCGGCCACGGGTAGAATTGCGCGGGGGGCGCCGGTGCGGCGGCGCCATCATGAACTCACCTGCAGCCTAATCCCTGCAGCCTACAGCCTCTCAGGCCACCGACCTCGGCCGCAGCCTCGTCGACAGGTCGAGCCCGGAGCGCACGAGCGTCGCCACTTGCTCCGCGGTCACCGGCTTGCAGAGGCCGAAGCCCTGGCCGATGTCACAGCGCTCGTGGACGAGCATCGAGAGCTGGTCGCCGTTCTCCACGCCCTCGGCCACGACCTCCAGCCGGATGGCGTGGGCGAGCTGGATGATCGCGGCCACCAGCGCGCGCTGCTCGCCGTCGCGGGCGGCGCCCGCGAGGAAGGCGCGGTCGATCTTCAGGCGATCGATGGGGAACTGGCGCAGGTAGGCGAGCGAGGAGTAGCCGGTGCCGAAGTCGTCGAGCGCCACGGTCACGCCGCGCGCGCGCAGCTCGGCCAGCACGGTGCGGGCCACCTCGGGGTTCTTCATCGCCAGCGACTCGGTGATCTCCACCTCGAGCAGCCCAGGCTCGAGGCCGCTCTGGGCGAGCGCGAGGTCGACGGCCTGCTGCACGCCCCCGTTGAGGAACTGCCGCGCCGAGAGGTTCACGGCCATCCTCAGCGGCGGGAGTCCTTCCTGCTGCCACGCCCTGCCCTGGCGGCAGGCCTCGCGCAGCACCCAGGCCCCGATGGGCGCGATGAGGCCGGTCTGCTCGGCCACGGGGATGAACTCCATCGGCGGCACCATCACGCCGTCGCGCTGCCAGCGAATGAGGGCCTCGACGCCGACGATCTGCCCGCTCGCGAGGTCGACCTGCGGCTGGTAGTGCAGCAGGAACTCGTTGCGGTCGAGCGCGTGGGCCAGCCGGGCGCGGGTGTCGACGAGCCGCGCGGTGTTGGCGGCGATCTGGGCGTTGTAGAGTTGGTAACCGTCGCGACCGGCCTCCTTCGCCTGGTACATCGCCATGTCGGCGTGCTTGACGAGCTCGCCGGCGTCGTGACCGTCCTCCGGGTAGATGGCCACGCCCACGCTGGCGGTGAGGTGCAGTTCGCGCCCATCGAGGTTGAAGGGGCGCCGCATCAGGGCGAGGAGCCGCTCGGCCAGGGCACCCGCCTCG
This sequence comes from Deltaproteobacteria bacterium, assembly GCA_016875315.1. Lineage (GTDB taxonomy): Bacteria > Myxococcota_A > UBA796 > UBA796 > SXON01 > SXON01. The sequence continues at coordinate 3,311 of VGRQ01000272.1, forward strand.
GCGCGGGCGCCGAGGTTGGGCAACAGGACGAGGAACTCGTCGCCGCCCTGGCGGGCAACCACGTCGCCGCCGCGCAGGCCCTCGCGCAGCCGTAGCGCCGCGTCGACGAGGAGCCGGTCGGCGAGATCGTGGCCGAAGGTGTCGTTGATCTCCTTGAACTGGTCGATGTCGACGAAGGCCACGCCGAGCACCTCGCCGCGGCTATCGGCGGTCTGCAAGGCCTCGCGGAGGCGGTCCTGGAACAGCGCCCGGTTGGGGAGTCCGGTGAGGCCGTCGTGCCAGGCGAGGTGGCGGGTTCGCGCTTCTTCCGCGTGCCGCGCGCTCACGTCGCGGACGAACACGCAGAGCACGTCCTCGTCGCGCCAGGTCATGCGCGAGGCCAGCACGTCGAGGTACACCACCTTGCCCTCGCCGCCCTGGCGGTAGGGAAGCTCGCCCACCTGCGCCCGGTCGCGACCGAGAAGGCCCCGAAGCGAGATCGCGGCGGCGGGCGACAGGGGAAGCACCTCGGGCAAAGTGAGGCTTTGAAGCTCGCTGCCTGATCGAGCGAGCAGCTTGAGCACTGCCGCGTTGGCTTGCCGGACCTTCAAGGTGTCGAGCTCCACCAGCAGGAGGCCCTCCCCCGAGTTCTCCACGAACTCCGAGTAGAGCCGGTCGCTCTCGCGGTCGACCATCACCGGCACCAGGCGCAGCGCGAGGAGCCCCAGTGCCGCCGAGACCACGGCGTAGCCGACGATGAGCATGTGAAAGAGCTGCGTCGCGGCGGCGTTCATCGTCCTCGGGGCGCGAGCTTCCAGCATCATGGGCTGGCCGCCGCGCGAGAGGATCGTGCGGGTGGTCTGGAGGTTCCCATCGTCGCCCAGGCTCACCTGGCTGCCGCTCGGGTCGCTCGCCGCGCCGGTGAGCAGGCGAAGGGACAACCCAAGGGGCTGCCCCCATTCCTCCAGGCGAGCCGTGCTGATGATCTGGCCAGCGACGAGGCTGCCGCTGGCGCCATGGTCGTACCCCCGCAGCGTTCGGGTCGTCAGGTAGAGCGGGGCTGGCCCCTGGAGATCGATGGCGCCATCCACCCCCGACGGGGCGGCGAGCGCGCGCTCGGCGGCGGCGGCGTAGCCCGGAGGCTCCTCGCGGTGGCGCACCAGCCCGGCGCCGTCGACCACCACCAGGAGGTCGACGCCGTCGGGCGTCTCGAACGGCCGATCGATGTCGTGACTGGCGAGGCGGTCGGCCTCGCGCTCGAAGGCCGCCAGGCGCAACTCCACCAGCGTGGCGGCCCGATCGGCGCGCTCCATCGCGTCGGCCCGCTCGAGTTGCGCGTAGCCGCCGTACACGACGACGTGCAAGAGCGCCCAGGCCAGCGCGACGCTCCCGATCCACGTGCTCGCGACGAAGAGCGCGACGGATCGGCGTGGCGTCCATGGCCGCGGGTCGTGGAGGCCCATGATGGGTCTTTCGGCTGTCCCTCGTTAGACTTGAGCCGCGCGGAGGAATTCTTTCTGCCTGTTCTCGCCGACGCGGTACTAAGCGCGTTGAAGCCTCGAAACGTCCGCGAGCGGCTCCGAGCGCGGTGGCTGGGCGGCTGGACGGTGGTGCAGGTGATGGAGCGGCTCGATGCGGGCGACTGGGCGTTCGACGGGCCCGTCGACCCGTCCGGGGGGGAACTGGCCGACCGCCGCCTCGCCGAGGCGGTTCGCGCCGAGCTCCTGGCGCTCGCGGCCGCCGGCCGGGTGTGCCGGGGGGCCACCACCATGGGCGCCACCCTCAGGAGCAAGGGCGAGCGCAAGATCATCGTCGACGTGTTCAGGCTCGCCTAGCTTCCTCCAGCAGGCCCGGGAGCGCTGACGCCAGCGTGATCGTGGGCGAGTAGCCCAGCCGCGCGAGGCGCGACCCGTCCATGGCGTAGCGCCGGTCGTGCCCGGGACGGTCGGGCACGGAGATGATCGCGTCGTCGCCGCGCCCGCTGAGGCGGCAGATCGCCTCGGCCACGCTGCGATTGGTCCTCGGCCCCTCGCCGGGCAGGTTGTAGGCCGTCCCCGCGCTCCCGCGCGTGGCCACCAGCATGCAGGCACGCGCGACGTCTTCCGAGGCCACCCAGTCGCGACAGTGAAGTCCGTCGCCGTAGAGCGGCAGGGGCTCCCCGCGCGCCGCCGCCCGGCACAGGACCGGCAGCAACTTCTCGGGGAACTGCCCCCGTCCAAAGCCGTTGGCGGGCCGGAGCAACACCACGTCGAGGCCGTGGGTGTGGCCAGCGGCGGCCACGAGGTGCTCGGCGCCCGCCTTGCTCGCGGCGTAGGGCGACCCGGGACGAAAGGGCGCCGACTCGTCGGCGAAGCCCTCGGCGATGCTCCCGTACACCTCGTCGGTCGACACGTGCAGGAAGCGCCCCGCTCCGCGTTCCCGAGCCACGTCGAGCAGCACCTGGGTGCCCACCACGTTGCTGCGCACGAACGCGGCGGGGGCGGCGATGCTGCGATCCACGTGGGTCTCGGCCGCCATGTGGACCACGAGATCAACTGCGCCGAGTCGCTCGAAGGCGGCGCGCACCGCCAGGGGATCGGCCACGTCGCCCACGTGCAGCGGCGTGTCGCCCAGGCGGCTCGCGTCGGCCGCGTAGGTGAGCGCGTCGAGCACCAGCAAGCGGTCGCCAGTGCGCGCGCGACGCCAGTGGGCCACGAGGTGGTGACCGAGGAAACCCGCGCCGCCAGTGACGAGGACGTTCATGCCGACCCTGCTACTCTACGCGGGATGCGCGATCTCCGCGGCGTGGTGCTCGCTGGCGGCTCCGGAAGCCGGCTCTACCCCCTCACCAAGACCACCAACAAGCACCTGCTTCCCGTGGGGAGCAAGCCGATGGTGTACTACCCCATCGAGTCGCTGGTCTCGGCCGGCATCCTCGACATCCTCGTGGTGACCGGCGTGCATCACTTCGGCGCGCTGGTGGCGCAGCTCGGCTCGGGCGCCGAGTTCGGGTGCCGCTTCACCTACAAGGTCCAGGACCGGGCGGGCGGCATTGCCGAGGCGCTGGGTCTCGCCGAGGACTTCGCGCACGGGGGACGGGTCGCGGTGGTGCTCGGCGACAACGTGTTCGACGCGCCGCTCCGCCCCCACCTCGATCGATGGCACGAGAGCGGCAAGGGCGCGATGATCCTGTTGGCGCGCGTACCGGACCCGCAGCGATTCGGCGTCCCCCGCTTCGACGGCGAGCGGATCGTGGAGGTGGTCGAGAAGCCCCCCGAGCCGCCGTCGCCCTTCGCGGTCACCGGCGTGTACTTCTACGACTCGGCGATCTACGACATCATCCGCACCCTTCGCCCCTCGACACGCGGCGAGCTGGAGATCAGCGAGGTCAACACGCGCTACATCGCGCGGGGACAGATGCACTGGGCCGAGCTGGGTGGCCGCTGGACCGACGCGGGGACGATGGAGTCGTATGCGAGGGCGCAGGCGCTCGGGACGAGGCTGTAGGCTGTAGGCTGTAGGCTGTAGGCTGTAGGCGGTAGGCGGTAGGCGGTAGGCGGTAGGCGGTAGG
>VGRQ01000273.1 GCA_016875315.1 Deltaproteobacteria bacterium
CGGGACTTCTTCGCGCCCCGTGGCATGGGTCGTTCGGCGCCTTCTGTGCCTGCCTGCGGCCACGACTAGGCTGGAACCCTGCCTTTATCGCATACTACCTCCAGACACTCGACATTCGGAGGACACTTTCCGAGCGCGCCAGAGGCGTGAACATCAACAACTTACGGCGCGATCACATCGAGTCGCTGGAATTCCCATCAGCAAAGCTGGAGATGCAGCACCGCATCGTCGCCGCCATCGAGACCCACTTCTCCCGGCTCGACGCGGCCGTGGCCTCGCTGACGCGCGCGAAGGCCAACGTGAAGCGCGCCCGCGCGAGCGTGCTCAAAGCCGCGGTCGAGGGGCGACTCGTGCCCACCGAGGCCGCGCTCGCCCGCGCCGAGGGCCGCGACTACGAGCCCGCGTCGGTGCTGCTCGACCGCATCCTCGCGGAGCGCAAGGCGGCCTGGGCCGCGAGCGGGGCCCGCGGCAAGTACCAGGAGCCCGTGAAGCCCGACACCGCGGGGCTGCCGGGGCTGCCGGAGGGGTGGGGGTGGGCGCGCCTGGATGCGGTGGCAGACGTACAGTTGGGTCAGCAGCGGCATCCTGACCACACGTCCGCGGAAACTGTGTTCCCGTACGTTCGCGCTGCGAACATCACCTGGGACGGGCTCGACTTGACGGACGTCAAGTCGATGGGGTTCCCGAACCATGCCAGGTACGCTCTCGAACTTGGTGACGTACTGCTGTCGGAGGCGTCCGGATCTCCGATGGAGGCTGGCAAGCCCGCCATCTGGCGCGGTGAGATCCCGGGTGCCTGCTTCCAGAAGACGGTGCTGCGCGTGCGTCCGTTCGACAAACGACTCGTGCTGCCTGCCTACTGCCGGTTCAAGTTCTTGGACGACTGCTGGACTGGCCGCTTTGCCAAGGCCGCGCCTGGCGTCGGCATCGTTCACTTGACGGCTGATCGCATGCTTGGGTGGGCGTTTGCTGTTCCGCCCGTGGCCGAACAACACCGCATCGTCGCCGAAGTCGACCGCCGCCTCTCCGTGCTCGACGCCCTCGACGCCTCGCTCGACGCCAACCTCGCCCGCTGCGCGCGGCTGCGGCAGGCGGTGTTGAAGCGGGCCTTCGAGGGGCGGCTGGTGCCCGCGGAGGGGGCCGGCTGATGCTGGATCTCGCCGCGCTGCGCGAAGGCTGGGACTTCGAGGCCAAGCGTGCCGCGGGGGCGCACGGCCGTGGGGAGGTCCCGCGCTCGTTCTTCGAGACCTACTCGGCCATGGCCAACACGGAGGGCGGCGTCATCGCGCTCGGTGCGGAGGAGCGGCCAGACGGCTCGCTCGATCTCCCCGGCCTCGTGGATGCGGCGAAGGTCGAGCAGGAGCTCTGGAACCTGCTCGACAACCGGCAGAAGGTGAGTGCGAACGTTCTGAGCCGGAGCGCGGTCAACGTCGCCCCGGGCTCCCGGGGCGGCGTGATCGTGGTCACCGTGCCGCGTGCGGACCGCCGCAGCCGCCCCGTCTACGTCAACGGGAACCCCTACAACGCCTACCGACGCTCGCGCGAGGGGGACCGGCGCTGCGCCGAGCACGAGGTCCGGCGGATGCTCGCCGACGCGAGCGACGACGCGGCCGACGGCAGCATCCTCGTCGGCTACGACGTCGGGGACCTCGACCGGGGAACGCTCGACACCTGGCGCAACCTGTTCCGCGCGCGGCAGCCCGACCACCCCTTCCTGGCGGGAGACGAGCCATCGCTCCTCGCGCAGATCGGCGCCTGGCGACGCGACCGCGCCACCGGCGAGGCCGGCCTCACCGTGGCGGGCCTGCTCATGTTCGGCACGGAGCGGGCCATCCTCGACCGCTTCCCGCACTACCAGCTCGACTACCGCGAGATGGTGGGGGACGACCCCGGCGAGCGCTGGCAGGACCGCGTCACGGTGGACGGGACGTGGGCGGGCAACGTGTTCTCCTTCTTCCGGCGCGTGTTCCCGAAGGTGACGGCCGACTTGAAGGTGCCGTTCCGCCTCGACGCCGAGTTGAAGCGCATCGACACGACCCCGGCCCACGAGGCGCTTCGGGAGGCGCTGGTGAACGCGCTGATCCACGCGGACTACACCGGCACACGCGGCATCCGCATCTTCAAGAAGCGAACGGCCTTCGAGCTGGTCAACCCCGGCACGCTGCGCGTGCGCTGGGAGGACGCGCGGGCGGGCAACGCCAGCGACCCGCGCAACCCGACGATGCAGAAGCTGTTCCAGCTCGCCGGCTTCGGGGACAGGGCGGGCTCCGGGGTTCCGCGCATCCTTCAAGCGTGGCGCGAGCAGCACTGGCGCACGCCGATGCTGACCGAGGACTTCGACGTCAACGAGACGCGGCTGCTGCTCTCGATGGAGAGCCTGCTGCCCGAGGCCGTCGTCGCGGAGCTCGACGGGTGCTTCGGCGAGCGGTTCCGCGCGCTCCCGGAGGCGAAGCGGCACGCCCTCGTGGCTGCCGCGGCGGAGGGCCGGATCAACAACGCCCGGCTGCGCCAGGTCCTCGACCTCCACCCGCGCGACCTGACCTACCTGCTGGGCGATCTCGTGCGGGAGGGCTTCCTCGTGCCCCACGGCGAGCGTTCCGGGCGGTCCTACTCGCTGGCGAGGCCGGAGCCGGAAGCGTCGAGCTCTGATCAAAGCTTCGGGAGCTCTGATCAATCCTCGTCGCGCTCTGCTCAATTCGGGGCGGACCCTGTTCAAGCGGGCCTGGGGTTTGCACGCACCCTGGACATGGGGGCGGAGGATGCTCTGATGAAAGTGCGCTCCTCGGCATGGGCGACGGGGCCGACCGTAGATGCCGCCGTTCTGGCCTTCTGTCGAGACGAGTATCGCACCCTTGCGGAGCTGGTCGCAGCGCTGGACCGGAAGCCGGTCTCCGTTCGCCGATACCTCAGAGATCTATTGGCGCGGGGCGAGCTCGTGCTGCTCCACCCCGCCAGTCCCACCCACCCGCAGCAGGCCTACCGAGCCGCCCGCGCCGAGGACTCCCATGAGTGACGCCACCCGCATCGTCAACAAGCTGTGGTCGTACTGCAACGTGCTGCGCGACGACGGCCTGTCCTACGGCGACTACCTCGAACAGCTCACCTACCTGCTGTTCTTGAAGATGGCCGACGAGCAGACGCGCCCGCCGTGGAAGCGGCTCTCGCCCGTGCCGGAGGGCTACGACTGGCCGAGCCTGACCGCCCGCGACGGCGTGGCCTTGGAGCAGCACTACCGCGCCGTGTTGGAGCACCTCGGCAAGCAGCACGGGCTCCTGGGGCTCGTGTTCCGCAAGTCGCAGAACAAGATCCAGGACCCGGCCAAGCTCAAGCGGCTGGTGAGCGACCTCATCGACAAGGAGACGTGGATCACGGTCGGCGCCGACATCAAGGGCGACGCCTACGAGGGGCTGTTGGAGCGCAACGCGCAGGACACGAAGTCCGGCGCGGGCCAGTACTTCACGCCGCGGCCGGTCATCGACGCGATGGTGGCGTGCGTGGCGCCGCGCCCCGGCGAGACGATCATCGACCCCGCCTGCGGCACCGGCGGCTTCCTGCTGGCCGCGCACAGCTACCTCACGGCCGCGCACCCCGACCTCAACCGCGAGCAGCGCGAGCACCTGCGGCTCGACGCGCTGCGGGGCGTGGAGATCGTGCAGGGCGTGACGCGGCTCTGCGCCATGAACCTGCTCTTGCACAACGTCGGACCGACCCCGCAGGAGCTGGTGAAGCTCCGCGAGTCGCGCATCGCCGAGGGCCAGCCCCCCGAGCAGGCCGACGCGGCGATGGACCGCCGCCTGCCCGTCCGCACGGACGACGGCCTCCGCGAGCTGGGCACCGACCGCTTCGACGTGGTGCTCACCAACCCGCCCTTCGGCCGGAAGTCGAGCATCCTCGTGGTGGGCGAGGACGGCGACACGGATCGCGAGAGCATCACCTACGAGCGCGAGGACTTCTGGGCCTCCACCACCAACAAGCAGCTCAACTTCGTGCAGCACGTGAAGTCGCTGTTGAAGATCCACGGGCGCGCGGCGGTGGTGGTGCCCGACAACGTGCTGTTCGAGGGCGGCGCGGGCGAGACCATCCGGCGGCGGCTGCTCGCCGAGTGCGACGTCCACACGCTGCTGCGCCTGCCGACCGGCATCTTCTACGCCCAGGGCGTGAAGGCGAACGTGCTGTTCTTCGACCGCAAGCCCGCGAGCGCGACACCGTGGACGCGCAAGCTGTGGGTGTACGACCTCCGCACCAACCAGCACTTCACCTTGAAGACCAACCCCATGAAGCGGGCCGACCTCGATCCCTTCGTGGCGCTCTACCAGGCGGGTGCGCTGCACACGCGGCAGGCGGCGTACACCGAGGCCGCCCCCGACGGCCGCTGGCGCGACTACGACTACGACGAGCTCGCCGCCCGCGACAAGTGCAGCCTCGACCTGTTCTGGCTCAAGGACGAGAGCCTGCTCGACGCCGAGAGCCTGCCGGATCCCGAGGTCATCGCCCAGGAAATCGCCGACGACCTCCGCAGCGCCCTGGCGCAGATCGAGGAGATCCTCGGGGACATGGGCGACCCCAGCTAACCACCCCCCTGCCTACCCCTCCCGCAACCCGAGGAACCTTGCCCGCCACGCCGCGTCTGCGCGCTCGATCTCGCCGCGACGTCGCGACATCACTGCGTTGACAATCGCCGCGCCCGGGTGACTGATACACGTCGCTGATACATCCGATGTATCAGCCCCCGGCAGCGCGTTGATCGCGTCGGCGATGGCTTGTCGCCGGGCGGCCAGCGGCATCGCGGCGAGGGTGGCCGGGGCGATGGGGGCGCCCACGTGGTGGGCCTGGGGCGCCACGGGCACGTCGGTCTTGGCGCCGTTGACGCCGCCGCGGAAGGCCACCGGGACGATGTGCATGCCCCGCGCGATGGCGTAGTCTACCCAGATGGAGGCGACCTTTTCCACGCGCTGCGCGGGCACGGTCTGCCGCGTGCCCTCCACGTGCACCAGGAGCGAGGAGCCTGAGGGCAAGGCGTCGAGGGTGGGCCGCAGCGTGGCCGGCTCCGCCTGGTCGAACCACAGGATCTGCGGGTCGAGGCGCAGGCCGGGGTAGCCGGTGAGCAGCGCGTGCAGCCGCCCCAGCCAGCGTGTCTGATGTTCCACCTTGGCCAGGGCCCGCATCGGGCGCCCGGTGACGGCCGGCATCACCGCCGAGAAGATCACGCTCTCGAGGTAGCTCTCGTGGTTGCCCAGGTAGAGCACCGGCCCGTCGAGTCGCGACAGGGCGCGGTGGTCGTGGAGGACGAGGTCGCGAAGGTAAGCCTCTGCCAGCGACTGGATCATCGCCTCGCCCGGCCACCCGCCCGCGCCGGTGCGGGCGCGCCACCAGCGGATCACCCGGGTGAGGTCGGGGCCGGTGGCGGCCTGTCCCGCTGCCGCGGACACCAGCGGGCGAGCCATGGAGAGGGCGCGATCGCCGTCGAGCACGATGTCGCGCGGGTGGGCGTGGAGCACCGCGCTCGCCGTATCCTTCGCGGCAATCTCGGCGGGCGCGGTGGTTCCGTACACGGCCTCGACCGTTCCCGGCAGCCAGTCGCTCAGGCGCACGTCGGCAGGGTCGCAGGTGTAGGTGCCGTCGTGATGCCGAGCCAGTGATACACCGGGCGTGTATCGGCCTTGCAGGAAGTCACGACGGGCACCGGGATCGGCGCGGCCGATGGGCCCCTTGGGGAGGAGCACCTCCTCGAGCTCGAAGTGCGCCGCCAGCGCGTGGCCGTCGTAGAGCCAGGCGCCCACGCGGGGGCGGCCCTTCTCCACGCCGAGCGGGCGCAGCTCCACCCGCGAGGGGCCCGAGGGCAGGGGGCCCGCGAGCACGAGCTTCAGCAACCGTGCCGGGTAGGCGGCGCGGTCGTTGCCCAGCTCGGGGAACCACCGGCCGATGGCGTCGTGAGGGATGCCGTGGGTCATGCCGTCGAGCAGCACCTCCGGGGCGAGGCCCGCCCGCAGGGTGACGGTGGCTCCCCAGGCGCCCTGGGCCTCGATGCGCTGCACGGCCTGGAAGCCGGGACCGTGGAAGAGTTCCCCACTGTCGTAGAGATCGGCGCCCTCGCGCGACGGGCCCTCGCTGGCGGCGGCCGGGGCCGCGATGTCGACCGGCGCGAGGCGAGCCCGGAAGACCTCCGGCTCGCCGAGGATCACGAGGTCGCCTTCGCGAAGCGCGGGCACCGAGCGGGGCCGGTCGTCGTCCCAGGTGAGCCAGCGGCTGGCCACGCCGTCGGCGAGCGAGGTGGCACCGGCGTGGGCGAGGGCGGCGAGCGCCATCGACATCATCGGCGCCGCCGGCCGGGTCCACGTGGGACAATGGTCGGCCGGGCAGGCGAGAGTGACCGCGTCCGGTCGCTCGTCCTCGCGCACCCGCATCGCAAACTTGGGGAGTGCGTAGATACGCTTGCCATCCACCCAGAGGCTGCCCTCGGCCAGGGCGAGCACGGCGCCGGCCTCCCGTCGCACCTCCACGATGCGCAGGTCGCTCTGGATGAGCTTGTTCTCGGGCACCACCTGGCCCCGGTACTTCCACGCCTGGGCCTCGCCGCTGGCGGTGGGCTCGAAACGCGGGCGCCGCAGGCCCTCGGCCAGCCCGCGGTCGACCATCGCCACCTGCAGGAGTTGCACCAGCGCCTCGATACCCAGCGAGCCCGGCTGTACCGGGTCCTGGTAGAAATGCGCGGCGAAGAACCAGTCTCGCGGTGATACGTCCTTCTCGCCGCGGTAGCTGCCGTCGTCGAGGCGGTAGGCGCGGTCGAGCAGGCGCAGCCGGTCGCGACCGATGGCCGGGGTCG
>VGRQ01000274.1 GCA_016875315.1 Deltaproteobacteria bacterium
GGCGCGCTGGGCGGGGTGCTCGCCGGGGTGTCGGGGGCGGCCTACCCCTACTGGGTGCCGCTCGTGCACGCCACGCGGCACTCGAAGTGGTTCGAGGAGCGCGTGCTCTACTCTCTCACCGCCGTGGTGGTGCTCGGATTTCTCTTGCGACGCGGCAGCGCCGTCGCCGCGCTCGCCTTCGGCCTCTGCGTCCTCGCCCTGCCGGGCACGCTCTACGAGTACGGGCTGTTCCAGAACGTCCCGGTGATGATGGGCCTGGCCACCGCCACCGTGCTGGCGCTCGCGCCGCGCCCCCGCTGGGCCGAGCGCCTAGTGCTCGCCGGTGCCGTGGCCTACGCCGCCTACCTGCTGAGCGACGTGACGCTCGGGAACTTTGTCTTCAACCGCTTCCGGCGCGCCGACGAGCTGCTCGCCGACCTGCGACCGGTGCTCTGGGGCGCAGCCGCCGCGCTGCTGGCGCCCACTCCTCGCCGCGCGGTGGACGCCTTCGCGATGGCCGCGCTGGGCGCCGCCCACCTGTGGAAGCTGCCCGACGCGGTGGTGGCCACGCTCACGCTGCTGGCGCTGTGGTCCTGGGTGGGTTGGCCCGCCAACCGCCTGTCGCGCGCCCCCGAGGCCCTGCCCATCTGCCTGGCCTGGCTGTGCAAGGACATCTACGAGAGCGACGCCGAGGTGGGCATCCCGCTCCTGGTGCTGCTCGCCGGCGTGCTGGCCCGGGCCTCGAACCTCACGACGGCGCGCTGGTTCCGCCCGGCGGCACTGGCGCTGTTGCTCTACGTCTCGCTGGCGATGACCGCCGGCCTGCGCACCAACGGCCTCGACTTCGGCTTCGCGCTCAAGTGGTTCCCCGGTGCCTGGCACGAGCGCCTGTGGCCGCTGGTGGGCGCGGCGATGGTGGTGAAGGCGCTGTCGCCCGCCACGCTCATCCTCCGCGCCGATGCCCGCGTGGCGGGGGCGAGCATCGATCTTGCGCCGCCGATCCTGCTCCGCGCCGCCGCCGGCGCGATCTTCTGCTTCGCGATGTTTACCGGCGGGGGCGACGTGGGCCGGGCGCGGGTGATCGAGCTGGTGGAGGACGAGATCGCCTGGCTCGTCCTGCTCGCGATCGCCTACGGGCAGGTCCCGGGCAGCATCCGTCTCGCCACGGCGGGGTCGCCGAGCGCGAGCGCCCCCCTGGCAAGCCCGTGACCTCGGCGCGCCGCGCGCACCGATTAGGAATCGCCGCCCCATGGACGTCGACCGCTTCCACGAGCTCCGCCAGCCCTTCGAGGAGATGGACGCCGCGGTGGTGCGCATGGCCCTCGCCCGGCCCGGCGAGCTGCACGCCAGCCGCGTGGAGGCCCTGCGCTACGTGCTCTCCTTCGCGCGGCTGCAGACCGTCCAGAACGTCGATGGCGTCGATGTCGAACTCGGCGACGCGCTCGCGCCCCACGCGTGGAAGGTCAAGGAGGCGCTCGCCCCCTGGATCCTCAAGGAGGGCTCCCTCGCCCGCGCCGCGCAGGCGCTCCCCCACCTCGTCGACGACACGCGCGACCGGCGCCGGCGCCTGCTGGAGCACTTCCCGCTCGACCCCGAGTCGCTGGAAGCCGAGGTCTGTACTCGCCCGCTGGTGGTCGTCTGCGGCGGCGGCGGCGGCGCCGGCTACGGCTACGCGGGCGCCTGGCAGCTCTTGCACCGTCGCGACCTGCAGCCGGAGCTGATCGCGGGCACCTCGATGGGCGCGCTCATCGCGCTGTTCCGCGCCCGCCGCCGCATCTTCGACCCGGCGCCGATGTACCACGCGGCGCGGCGCCTCTCCTGGCCGAGGGTGTTCCGCGTCTTGCAGACCGAGAGCCACTACGGCGTGCCGGCCACCCTGCGGCTGTTCCTGCGCGCCGCCATCGGCACCCTCTTCCACACGCCCGACGGCCGGCCGCTCACCTTCCGCGACCTCGATCTCCCCTTGCTGATCGTGGCCACCGGCCTCGGCGTCGACGCGCTGAAGCACGACCTCGCCTACTACGAGCACTTCCTCGACGACGCGGTGAGCGCCGACTTCCGCCTCCGCCCCTCCCGGGCGCAGAAAGTCGCCCAGGTGGCCAACATCTTCCGCGAGCTGATGGCCACCCCCGACGCCCTCCAGGAAGTCGTCTTCGGCGCCGAGGAGTCCACCCTCGACGCCGACATCCTCGACGCCGCAGGCTTCTCCTCCTCGATCCCCGGCCTCATCCACTACGACGTGCTGCGCGACGACAAGCGCATGAAGGCCCTGCTCGACGACCTCTACGCCCGGCACGGCATCACCCGGCTGGTGGAGGGCGGCATCGTGAACAACGTGCCGGTGCGTCCCGCCTACGCCGAGGTGGTCAGGGGTCGGATCAAGCGTCGTAACGCATTCTACCTCGCGCTCGACTGTTTCCCGCCTCGCGTGCGCAGTGTCATCTTCTACCCGATCCAGACGCTGGTGCGGCCCAACGTGGTGCGCAACGTGGCCTACGCCCACCACTACATGGCGCTCGATCGCACGCTCTCGCCGCTCAACCTCGTCCCTGGCATCGACGACGTGATGCGCGCCCAGCAGTGGACCATCGACGAGCTCGATCCGCACATGCCCTTCATCGAGATGAGCTGCAAGCGCCTCAACCCGGTGTAAGTTCCTGCCATGCTCCTCGTCGCGGCTGCGCTCCTGTCGCCAGCATGGGCCAACGGTCTCACCAGCCACGTCACCGTCAGCGAGTACGCCCTCGATCACGTCCCCGACGGCGAGCTCGAGGCCCTCGTGGGCGATCCCGAGCTGTGGCTGCAACTCCAGAACGGCACCCAGTTCCCCGACGGGGGCTACCCGCTGGGCGAGGCCTACGCGGAGACCGCCCACTGGGAGCCCTTCCAGGACCGCTACCTCGAGTGGATCCGCAGCACCTACGCCGAGGACTATTCCAGCGAGGAGGCCCGCCAGCACGTGGCCTTCCTGATGGGGCTCGCCAGCCACGGCATGGGCGACCAGGTCTTCGACTCGCTCTACATGCAGCGGGCCTACGTCTACGATGCCGGCAGCGACTGGGAAAACACGTCGATGGACACCGCCACCGACGTGGCCCTGGCCGCCCAGACCGGGGGGCAAGACACCGTCGACGCCTGGGGCGACTGGGACACCCTCGTGGCGCTGATGGCCGACGCGGGCGTGGAGGTGGATGCCGACACGCTCCAGCAGGGGCAGGCGCTCGCCCAGATCGCCATTTCCTTCGGTCGCTCGGCCGGGGCCGACCCGGGACAACAGGCGATCTACGAGGCACAGTACCCCTGGGCCTACGCCCACATCCTCGACGATGAGGTGCACGGCAGCCCGCCCTGGGAGGCGCGCGCGGTGGCGATGTACTGGCAGGTGCGCTGGGCTCGCCTCTTCGGCGAGGTGGCCGACATCGAGCCCCTGATCTACACCTTCCCCCCGACCGGCAGCTACGAGCATCCCACCGGCGCCGAGAGCGTGGAGTCGCGACTCACCCTCGTGATGTCGCGCGGGGTGATGGGCGACCTGCTCGTGGCCGACATGTTCGAGGTCGTCGACGCCGGCGGCAACACCTACGCCGTGTCGCCCTGGCTCTTCTACGGGACCGGCTCCCACGCCATCCACCTCGTCCCCAGCGCCGACTGGCCCGAGGACACCGACTTCACCGTCACCGTCAAGGCAGGGGTCCCCTTCATCGACGGCACCTACGCCGAGCGCGACGCCAGCTTCACGTTCTCCACGGCGCCGTGGCCCGAGATGGAGCCCCCCATCGGCAACGCGTGTAGCTGCCAGTCGGGGAGCGGCGGCGCCTGGCTCGGCCTCGCCGGGCTGCTCGCGCTCAGGCGGCGCCGAGGCACCGCACCCGCGCCGCCCAGGGCGTGCCCGCGGTGGCGCCGAGAAGCCGACGGTCGGCGGTGACCAACTCGCCCTCCTCGACCTCGGCCGCCGCCAGGTAGAGGCAGTCGTAGACCGGGTGCCCCAGCTCGAGGGCAGCGTCGAGGGCCGCCGGGAGCAGGGGGGCCGACGGGAGCAACGCGCCGACGACCTCGGGGACCGATCGGCAGATCGCGGAGGCCTGCTCCGCGCTCACCTCGCCGCGGCGAGCCTTCTTCCAGGCGAGGTTGGCCATCTCGATGGCAAGCAGATCGGGCGCGACGACCGGCTGCCCCGCCGCCAGCGCCGCCGCGAGGAAGGCGCGTGCTTCCTCGCACCCAGGCTCGTCGAAGTACCACTTCGCGACCACGCTGGCATCCACCACGAGGGGCGACACGGGCCTACCGATCGCGGTCGGCGCGGATGAGCTCCGTGCTGTCGCTGGGCGTGGCCAGGCGAGCCGCCGCCTGGTGTGCCCGGATGTCGGCACGGATGGCCTCGAGCGCCGCCAGCCGCGCATCCACCGTGCCGCCGGCCGCCGCGGTGAGCACCAGTCGCAACTCGGCCTCCAGCGAACGACCGCTGGCAGCCGCGCGGCGCCTCAGCCGGTCGACCACCACCTCGTCGAGATTGCGAACGAGTACCTGAGCCATGATAGCACCACGATAGCGCCACCAGCCGACCACGTCAAGCTCGCAGGAAACGCGCCCGAGTCAGCTCCTCGTGCGACGCCGCGCCGCGAGGAGCCCCGCCACCACCGTCGCGAGCGAGGCCACGTTGACCGTCCCGCACACCACGTTCACCTCGTCGACCGCCACGACGCCGTCGCCCGCGTCCTCGATGAAGCCGTCGTCGCCGTCGTCGAGGTCGTCGCCCGCGCCGTCACCGCTCCCGCCCGCGCCGCTCGACGCCGAGGCGCTGTACTCCTCGTCGCAACCATCCGCGAGAAACGCCCCGTTCTCGGGGAAGGCGCCCGACTCGCCGTCGCGCGTGGTCCACGTGACGCTCCACGGGGCGCAGGCCTCGGCGTCGATCGGCGCCACGTAGATGCCACGCGCCGCCTCGCCGTACTCGAGCTGCATCAGCGTCGACTGGCCGTCGACCCAGAGTTCCAGCGTGGCCGGCGCCGCCGAGCCGCCCCAGTCGGCGAGCACGTCGCCCTCGTACTCCGCCGCCACCCGCACCGGCGGGGTGCCCTCGCGCAGCTCGCCGCTGGCGAAGTCCTGCGTCATGTAGTCCTTGCTGACACCCCCGCCCATCTCGTTGAAGTCGCCCGACATGATGTTGGCGCGGTGGCCGCTGTCGCTGCACATCCACATCGACATCACCATGTAGCGGGGGTCGGTGCTGCCGTAGGCGATGTTCTCGCCCATCGCGCCGGCGCTGTCCTTGTAGAAACGGCCGATCCGGGTCCAGGTGTCGGTGCCGTCGCACGACTCGTGCTGGAAACAGCCGTTCTTGCGCATGTCGTCGGAGTGGTAGCGAGCAGCCTCGGTGAGCGCGAGGTCGATGTAGAGCGGGTCTTTCGCGGTCTTCTCGTCGCTGGAGAAGTCGGCGGTGGAGCAGCCCCCGGCCTTGTAATCGGCGGTGAAATCGAGGGGCGCCACCCGCGCCGCGTTGGTCCACAACACCAGCGCGCGCTCGGCGTCGCTCGGGTAGCCGTCGACCGGGTCGCCATAGCCGGCGGCCATGGCCAGAGACACGAGGATCATCCGGCCTCCACGAAGCGCCGGATCACCGGCTCGGCCCGCGAATAACTGCGCTGGATCTGGTCGCCGATCTGGCGCTCGATCACCCCGCCTACCAGCGGGATCCGCACCTCGATGCTGCCGCGAATCACGCGCTCGCAGCCCTGGGGCGTGCCGCGGACGACGCTGTCGCCCTTGCACACCACCCGGTCGCTGAAGAAGGCCGGGACGATCTTCCAGCGGGTGCTGAAGCTCGCGTCGTCGGTCTCGATCTCCTGCGTGTACTCGAGGTGGGTCTTGCCGAAGGCCTTCTGCGCCACCGGCGTCATCGGGGTGATGTGCTTGATGGCCACGCGCTCGAACAGCCGGTCGCCGTCGCGACGAGCCTCCACGTTCTGCGCGGTGACCTCGGCTTCCTGGGCCACCGCCGCGTCGAACTCGGCGCCGCGGGTCTTCGACCAGTAGTGGGCAGGGGAGCAAGCGAAACGCTGGGTAACGGTGAAATCCATCCTGCCGCGAGGGTAGGCCCTGGGTGCCCCGCCCGCAAGCGGCCGCCTGTCAACTGATAGTCACCCGTGCCACGCCACGATTAGAATCCGGGCCCTCGTCGGAACGCCATGATCCTGCTCTTCCCCGCGCTCGCCCTCGCCGAGCTTCCGCTGCCCACCTACCCCGAGTGCGGCGACATCGACGACGTGGAGGACTGCCCCTCCGACCTCGGGAAAGACTGGCACCTCATCAGCTACATCCCCGAGGGAAGTCGCGACACCATCCGCGCCGCCGAGGCTGGCATGGCCAGCGGCGCCAGCGCCGACGTGGCCTGGCGCCACACCACCGGCCGCTTCGACGTGGTGCTCGGCGTCTGCGACAGCGGTTTTGACTGGTCGAAGAACGACTTCGTCAACAAGGTGGCGATCAACACCGCCGAGTTGCCCTTGCCGCGGCACGCCGACGGCACCGAGGCGGAGGACTACGACCTCGACGGCAACGGGCTCGTCAACGTGCAGGACTACGCCGAAGACCCGCGGGTCGACATCACCTCCGGTCGCGACAACGCCGACTACCTGCTCGACCCCTCCGACCTGATCTACACCTTCATGGACGGGGTCGACGACGACGGCAACGCCTTCATCGACGACATCGCGGGCTGGGACTTCTTCGCCGACGACAACGACCCCTACCACGAGTTCCTCGGCAGCTACGGCGACCACGGCGACGGCGTGGTGGAGGAGATGGCCGCCGAGGGCGGCGACGGCG
>VGRQ01000275.1 GCA_016875315.1 Deltaproteobacteria bacterium
CTGTTCGACGCCACCACCTCGTGGCCGACCCCGGAGCCGGCCCTGGGCGCCCTCGGCCCCGGCGCGCGGGCGGCGGGGGCCGCAGTACACGACGTCGCCGCCGACGGCTGGGACCTGGCGGGCGCGGATCTCGAGGGCGCCGACGTGCAGCGAGTGAGCCTCAAGGGCGCCAAGCTCGACGCGGCCCGGCTCGGCGGCGCCCTGCTTGTCGACGTGAAGCTCAACGAGGCCGGCCTGGCCCGCGCCGACTTGCGGGGAGCGACTCTCCGGGACGTTGTCCTCGACGGCGCGAACCTCAGCGACGGGCAGCTGGAACAGGCGAATCTCGCACGCGCGAGCCTTGTCGGCGCCCGCCTCGCCCGCGCCCGCGCGGCGGGCTGCCACCTCGCTGGCGCCACGCTGGCCAATGCCGACCTCTCCCAGGCCGATCTTCGCGGCGCCAAGCTGGCGGGAGCCGATCTAAAGGCCGCGAACCTCCTCGACGCCATCCTCCTCGGCGCCGACCTGGCCGGGGCGAAGCTCGACGGCGCGAGGCTCGCGGGGGCCGTCGTCGACGTACACACCGTCCTCCCCGAGGGCGCCAACCCCGCGCCCCTCGGACTCCGCGTCCTCCGGCCCGGCGCGGTGCTCCCCTCGCTCGCCCTGCCGGCGGGGAGCGTCCTGTCCGACCAGGATCTCGCCGGCGCCACGCTGCTGGCCCTGCGCGCGCCCGGTGTCTCCCTCCGCGGCGCCGACCTGTCCGCCAGCAACCTTGGTGGCGCCGATCTGCACGGGGCCGACCTCAGCGGCAGCTCGCTCGGCCGCGCCCAGCTCCAGCGCGCCAACCTGGGCGACGCGCGACTGGTGAACGCCGACCTGAGCGGCGCGAACCTGTCGGGAGCGAACCTCGCCGGCGCCGATCTCTCCGCCGCGCGGCTGGGTGGCGCGCGGTTCGCCGGGGCGCGCGCGAGCGCCGCCACCCGCTGGCCGGGCGGCCGCGTGCCGGCGGGCGTGCAGGGGGTCCCATGAGCGCGAAAGGCCACGTCGATCGCGCCGCCGCCGTGGCCGCGCTCCCGCGCATGGCCGCGCCCTTCCCCATGCAGGTGATGGGCGAGTTCGGCCTCAACCACGGCGACACCTGGTGGATGGACGCCCGGCTCGCGCTGTTCTGGTGCCCGGAGTGGCTCCCCGCCGAGCGGACCATGCGCGCCCGGATCGACCTGCGCAAGGGCGTGGGCGTCGATCTCGACGTGGTGCTCATCACGGACCAGATCCCGTGCTTCCACGGGGGCGGCTACCTACACCTCGCCCAGTGGAGCGCCGACGCGGGCGCCCGGGCCAAGATCGAGGAGCGGATTCGCGTCACCTGCGCCGAGGCCTTCCTGAAGGGCTACGAGCCGCCCCGCCTCCCGGCTCCGGATGCCGACGAGGTGGCGCGGCGCCGCCCCATGACCGAGGCGGAGCACCTGCAGCGGGCCCACGAGCACGCGCTCCTGGCCCTGGCCACGCGCACCGAGCTCACGAGGAAGCGGCGCGCCTCGACAGCGCTGCTTGCCATGGGTGCAGGCCTCCTGCTCGGGGCGTTGGCCGTCCTGATGGGCGACTCGGGCAGCCTGGCCCGCATGGCCGCCTTCCGCGCCGACCCTGTCCAGGCCGCACGCGCCGGTGTCCTCCGTCACGGCGACTTCGCGGGGGTGGACTTCCCCGACATCGACTACGCCGGCGTCGACCTGCGGGAGGCCCGGCTGGTGGGCGCCTCCCTGGCCGGGCGCTCGCTGCCCGGGGCCCGGTTGTCAGAGTCCGACCTGCGCCGGGCCGATCTCTCCAGCGCGAACCTACGCGATGCAAACCTCGTCGGCGCCCAGCTCGACGGCGCCGACCTGCGCGGCGCCGACCTGCGCGGCGCCGACGCGACCACCGACCCCGCCGGGGCGAACTTCGCGGGCGCGCTCTACTCGGGCGACACGCGCTGGCTCAATGGCGATCCCCCGGCCGGCGCGGTGGGACCGGGCGCCAGAGCCTCCATGCTCCGGCTGGCCCGGCTCAGCGTGCCCGGCGCCGAGCTCGACGGCATCGATCTCGCCGGCGCCCGCATCGGGGAGCTCGACCTCAGCGCCTGCTCGCTCCGCGCGGCCAGCCTCTCGCGCGCGACACTGGCCGCTGCCAACTTCGCCGGCGCGACGCTCACCGGTTCGCGCCTCGACCAGGTGGCCTGCGAGCGGTGCAACTTCGCGGGGGCCGAACTGTCAGGGGCCGAGGCGGCCAGGGCGAACATGAACGGCGCCAACCTGTCGGGGAGCACCGCAGACAAGGGGAACTGGGCGGCCGCGCAGCTCGTGGACGCCGATCTCTCCGGCACCCGCTGGACCGGGGTCGACCTCCGAGGTGCCAACCTCTCGCGAGCGACGCTGGCCTCGGTCACGTGGGAGGAGTGCCTGCTCTTCGCGGCCGACCTCACCGGCGCCAACCTGTCCGGCGCGCGCATGGCACGCTGCGCGGGCGACCAGCACACCCGCCTGCCAACCCACGTGTCCGCTTCCGACCTGGGCCTTCGACTGTTCGCGCCCGGCGGTGACGCGGCCGGAGCCAAGCTGCCGCCGGGCCTCGACCTCGGGCGCCGCGACCTCCATCGGCTGCTCGCCCCCCGCGCCGCGCTCGACGGCGTGAAGCTCGCGGGCAGCAACCTGTCGGAGGCGGATCTCTCCAACGCATCGCTCCGCGAGGCCGACCTCGAAGGCGCCCTCCTCGCGCGCACCAACCTCGCCGCGACCGACCTTCACGGCGCGAGACTGCACGCCGCCAACCTGCGCGGCGCCAACCTGAGCCGCGCGAAACTGTGCGGCGCCGACCTCACCGGGGCCGAACTACAGGGCGTGGTCTTCACCGGGGCCACCGCGTGTGCCACCACCCGCTGGCCCCAGAACAAGCCCCCACGCGGCGTCAAGACGATCTAGCCGACCTCAGCACCCATCCCCGACGAGCGAGCTGTCGAAGACGATGGCCTCGCACCTCGTCTGGCTTGCGTCGTTCTCCGCCATCACCGAGCTCCCGTTCTCGTAGTAGATCGTGGCGTCCGAGCCCGACACCTGCGCGGTGGTGCCGACGCTGAACCAGCCGGTGAAGTTGTCGCCGGTGGCCATCACGGTCACCCCGCTCTCGGCGTAGACCGTGAGGTTGTTGCCGTCGAGGAAGGCGCTCGTCCCCTTGCAGAGCCAGTAGTACCCGCCGTTGCCCGTCTCGTTCACCGATCCCTTCATGGCCACGGTGCTCGCGTCGAGGGTCACCGTACACGGGTCTCCGTCGTCGGTGTCGGCGTCACCGTCGGCATCGGCATCGGCATCGGCATCGGCGTCGGCGTCGCTGTCGCTGTCGGCATCCGCGTCAGCATCGCTGTCGCTGTCGCTGTCGGTGTCCGCGTCGGTGTCCGCATCGGTGTCTACGAGGCCGCTGTCCTCGCCCGCGACCTGCTTGTCGTCCAGGGTGATGGCCGTGTCGTCGCAGGCCAGGAGGAGCATCATCATGCCCGCCAGTGTACCGCGGCCGCGCTAGCCCGGCGCGCGGCCAGGGCCATGCCCTCTCCGGGCGCGAACAAGGAGGTGCTGGCCGTCCCCCGCCCTCGCGGGCACGGAGCCTGCCCGATAGCCGGGGGTCATGATCGTCCTTGCCCTGCTGGCCTGCGGTCCCGACGCCACCGCGCCCGCGACCGGGCAGCTTGCCTTCGGTCTCCCGCTCGTAAACGACGGCCAGCTCTACGCCGGCGTGGCCCGTGTCGACATCACGCCGTCAATCACCGAGACCTTCGACGACCTAGACGGTGACTACTACTTCGACGGTTGCCCCACCGATCCGACCGCGAGCCGGAGCAGCTGCCTCGAGCCCTTCGACGATGCCAATGGCAACGGCCGATTCGACGCCGTGTGGATGGGCGGCTGGGGCGGGGGCGGGCGCGCCGCGCGCGGCGTCCACGACGCGATCTACGCGACCGCGCTCGTGCTGGCGCTCGACGGCGAGTACCTCGCGCTGGTGTCGCTCGACGCGGTGGGCCTGCTCGAGTACCGGACCACGAGGATGCGGCAGCGGCTCGACGAGGCCGGATTCGCCGCCGACCGGGTGGTGGTGGCCAACACGCACACCCACCAGGGTCCCGACACGGTGGGGCTCTGGGGCAACCTCGACGAGCTCATCACCGGTCTCGACCCCGAGTACCAGGCGTCGCTCGAAGACGCGGTACACGACGCGGTGTATGCCGCGGCCACCACGGCGGTGCCGGTGGCGCCGACGCAAGGGGCCGTCAACCTCGTGAACCTCGACCCGGCCTACTCGGGCGCCCCCTTCGGCGGCACCAATCCCGATGACCGGATGCTCGGCCTCGTGCGCGACGGTCGCGACCCGATCCTCGTCGACGACCAGGTGCTGACCCTCGCCCTCGACGGCGCCAACGGCCGCCTCGCCACGGTGGTGTCCTACTCCGCGCACCCCGAGGTGGTGGGCTACGAGAACGACCTGATCGGCGCCGACTACGTGGGCGTCACGCGCGCGCTCATCGAGGACGACGCCGGCGGCACCGCGATGTTCCTGCCCTCGGCGGTGGGAGGGATGCAGAGCGCCCACGGGGGCACCCTGCCCGCGGTCGACGAGGCCGGCGCCCCGGTCTACGACGACGCCGGCGAGCGCGTCTTCATCACCGGCGACGGCTACGAGTACGCCCGCGTGGCGGGGACGCTGGTGGCCCAGGCGGCGCTGGCCGCGCCGGTGGACGACACCCCCTGGGACACGCTGAGCGTGCGATCCACGGCGGTGATGCTCCCGCTCACCAACCTGGGCTTCCAGGTGGCCCTCCGCACCGACGTGCTCGACCAGCCCTGGGACAGCCTCGTCACCAGCAACGAATGCCCCGGGATGGGCACCGACCCGGAGGTGATCGCCTGCGTGTCGACCGGCGTCTGGCACCTGCAGCTCGGTCCCATCTCCCTCGGCACCGTGCCCGGCGAGCTGTTGCCCGAGCTGTTCTACGGGGTGCCCGCCGAGCCGGGGATGGAGAGCGCCGCCGCCCGGTCGACCGACCCCCGCTTTCCCCACCACCCCGCGGCCTGCGACGACGCCGACTGGAGCACCTGTCGCGAGCAAGAAACCGATGGTGATTGCGCGTGCGAGGACATGCACGCCGCGCCCTACGTGCTGAGCTACGACGAGGCGATGCCGGCGCTCGCCGACACGCTTCCGGGCCCGTACCGCGCCGTGATCGGGCTGGCGAACGGCTACATCGGCTACGCGATCCCCGAGCCGGACTACTCGAGCATCGCCAACGCGATCACCGGGATCGAGGGCAATCACTCGGAGGAGTGGTACTCCGGCGGGTCGCGCATGGCGCCCGCCATCCAGGACGGCTGGCTGGCGCTCGAGCCCTGAGCCTCGGGCCGCGTGGAGCACCGTCAAGCTCTCCGGCCGGGGCGAGTTAGGCGAGCCGCCATTTCCGGAGAGCCCATGTCCACCCTCGCCGCCGCCCAGAAGCTCTACGCTACCTTTCCCGCGCGCCACGCCATCGCCCGCCGCCGGCTGGGCCGGGGGCTCACACTGGCGGAGAAGATCCTCTTCGCCCACCTCGCCAACCCGGAAACGGCGGAGTTCGCCCGCGGCAAGTCCTTCCTCGATCTCAACCCCGATCGCGTGGCGATGCAAGACGCCACCGCCCAGATGGCGCTCTTGCAGTTCATGCTGGCCGGCAAGGAAGAGGCCGCCGTCCCGAGCACGGTGCACTGCGATCACCTGATCCGGGCGCGCCATGGATCGAACGCCGACATGGCAGTGGCGCTCGACGAGAACGCCGAGGTCTACGAGTTCCTCCGCACCGTGTCGCAGCGCTACGGCATCGGCTTCTGGAAGCCCGGCGCCGGCATCATCCACCAGGTGATCCTCGAGAACTACGCGCTGCCGGGCACCCTGATGATCGGCACCGACAGCCACACGCCCAACGCCGGCGGCCTCGGCATGCTCGCGGTGGGCGTGGGCGGCGCCGACGCCGTCGACGCGATGGTGGGCATGCCCTGGGAGGTGCTCTGTCCCAAGGTGATCGGCGTCAAGCTCACCGGGCAACTATCGGGCTGGACGGCCCCGAAGGACGTGATCCTCAAGCTCGCCGGCATGCTCACCGTCAAGGGCGGCACCAACGCGATCATCGAGTATTTCGGGCCCGGCTGCGAGAGCCTGTCCTGCACCGGCAAGGCCACCATCTGCAACATGGGCGCTGAACTCGGCGCCACGTGCTCGGTCTTGCCCTACGACCGGCGGATGGCCGACTACCTGCGCGCCACTGCCCGCGCCGACCACGCGGCCCTCTGCGACAGCGTCCGGGGCGCGCTGGTGGCCGACCCCGAGGTGGAGCAGAACCCCGCCGCTTACTACGACAAGGTGGTGGAGATCGATCTCTCCGCGCTCGAGCCCTACATCGTGGGCCCGCACACGCCCGACCGCGCTCGTCCCATCTCGGCGCTGCGCGAGGAAGTGGCGAGGGAGGGCTGGCCCACCTCGGTGAGCGCCGGCCTCATCGGATCCTGCACCAACTCGTCCTACGAGGACATCGAGCGCGCCGCCCACCTCGCGCGCCAGGCCCGTGCGAAGGGGCTCAAGAGCAAGGCGATGTTCATGGTGTCGCCGGGCTCCGACCAGATCTTCGCCACCATCAAGCGCGACGGCCAGATGGCCGACCTCGAGGCCATCGGCGGCATCGTGCTCGCCAACGCCTGCGGCCCCTGCATCGGCCAGTGGAAGCGCGACGACATCCAGAAGGGCGAGAAGAACGC
>VGRQ01000276.1 GCA_016875315.1 Deltaproteobacteria bacterium
CCTGGGCTCGGCCCGGGTCGACGCCCACCTCGACTGGATCGACGGGTACACGAGCGACTACACGCTCACGACCGACGAGGAAGAGCCCGAGGAAGAGCCAGAGGACGAGCCCGATCCCGACGACGAGGACGTGCCGAACAACACGGGCGACGGCGATGGCGATGCGAGCGGCGACGACGACGGGAGCGGCTACCTCGACGTCAGCGCCGACTCCGGCTTCGGCTGCCACAGCGGACCGGCTGCGATGGGCCTGGTGGCCACGGCGATGGCCGCCCTCGGAGCGCGCCGGCGCCGGTGATCCTCGTCCTCGGCCTGGCCCTCGCTTCTGCGCCTCCGCCGATAACGGGTGGCACGGAGACAAGCGGCTGGGACGAGGTGGTGCTGGTCGTCCTCGTCGACGACGACGACTACATGCTCGGCACCTGCACCGGCACGCTCGTCGACCCCGGCTGGGTGCTCACCGCCGCCCACTGCGTGTACCCTTCGAGCAGCTTCGCGCCCTCGGGCGCCTATGTTGCCTTCGTCGACGACTGGGAGGAAAGCAACAGTCGCAACACCGACGAGGCGCTGAGCCTCGTGTACCACCCCGACTACGACCCCAACACCAGCGAGTTCGACGTGGCTCTCCTCGAGCTTCCGGCCGCGCGGAGCGAGCCCACCGCCGCGATCTACACCGGCAGCACCTCGCAGGCCGACGACTACGGCCGCGCCTACACGATCGTCGGCTTCGGGGCGAGCGGGTGGTCGGACCATAGCGGGGAGCTCGTCAAGCGTACCGCCGACGTGGAGTTGTCGAAGGTCGATGACACCTTCATCTATTCCGAGGATGCCCAGGGCAGCGCCAACGGCTGTCTTGGCGACAGTGGCGGTCCCCTCTTCCGGGTTCACTCGGTGACCGGCGACTACGCCGTGGCGGGCGTGATGAGCTGGGTGTCGGGCTGCGAGGGCGGGTCGATGGGGAGCGTGCGCGCCACCACGGTGATCGACTGGATCGAGTCCTACGCGCCCGAGGTGGAGATCGCCTCGGAGATGGACGACGGCCCGGTCGACAACCCCGGCGACGAGGCCCCGGGGCTCGTGGCCGACGGCAACCCGGAGGAACCCAACGGGGTGGGGTGCGCGGCCACCGTCCCGCTCCTGGCCTTCCCCTTGCTCGCCTTGTCCCGGGGGACCGGGCGTCGCGGTCAGGGAGACGGTTCCTCGCTCCCGTCTTCCGGTTCCCGCGGAAGGTCTTCGAAGCCGGCGTAGACTTCGGACAGCGGCAACCTGACATCGAGCGACGGGATCGCGAGCTCGCCGGCCTCGTCCACCACGGTGAGCGTCCAGCTCTCGTCGGCGTTGCGGGTGTACAGCTCCAGGCGCCTGGCCGCGGTGTTCACCAGCAGGTAGGCCCGCAAGCTGGCGAGGCGGCGGTAGTGGTGCCACTTCGCGCCGCGGTCGTAGGCCTCGGTGCTGTCGGAGAGGATCTCCACCACGAGGCTAGGGTTGAGCAAAGAGGGCGGGCGCGTGGGCGCCACCTCGGGCGCGCCGCACACCACCGTGACGTCGGGGTAGGTGTACAGGCCCGTCTCCGACACGCGGAGGCGCAGGTTGGAGCCGAAGACTCGGCAGGGGCGCCCGGCGAGGTGGTTGCCGAGGGCACGTGCCAGGTTGCCAACGGCGAGCTCGTGCCCGAGCGAGGCCCCGGCCATGGCGAGGATCTCGCCGTTGATGAACTCGTGTCGCTCTACCGCCGTTTCTTCCATGGCGAGGTACTCGGCCTCGGAGTATCGCAGCGCGCGGGCGGTGGACATGGCGGCAGTATAACGCCCAGTTACCACGACCAGAGGCTGAGCGTGCCCTCGGTGCCGAGTGGCGCGGCACCGGCGGCCTCCAGCGACTGTTGCAGCGCCATCTCCTCGGTGCCGGCGAGCTGATCGCCGTGCACCATCACCTGTGTCACGCCGGCGGCGCGCAGGGCTTGCCAATCGGGTGACTCGTCACAGGCGCCGCGTCGCTTGACTTGCGCGCTGTCGAGGCAGCGCAAGGGGGCGAGGAGCGAGGCGATGGGCCGATCGTCGGGGCGGGCGATGCCGTTGAAGTCGAGGCTCCAGGGCGAGGCGGCGCCGTGTGTCAGTTGCGCCCACAGGTAGTAGCGAGCGCGGGGACGCGAGAGGTTGCGCTCGCCCGGCGCGGTGCCGTAGGGGCCCGGGAACTCGAGAAGGACGGGGCCGGTGACACGGTCGTAGAGGGCGGGGACATCGACCGGGGCGCCGGGGACGATCACCGAGATGGGCGAGAGCAACAGCCCTTCCAGCCACGGGACGAACCCGAGCCAGGACAGGCGCGAGGCGCCGTGGGCCACCAGCGGCGCGAGGCACAGCAGCGTGCCGGCGTGCCAGCGGTAGGGGAATCGAACCATCTCGAAGACCGGGAGATCCCACCATGGCCCGCGGCCGGTGGAGAGCACGAGGCAGGCGAGGGCCGACACCCCGAGCATGGGACGGGCCCGGAGGCCGAGGAGCGAGAGCACCACCGTGGAGAAGCCGAGGTAGGTGTTGATGGCGAAGGGGTTGGGGGGCGACGCCACGTTGGGCGTGGGGATGGCGAGCTGGGCCGACATCGCGAGGCGAACCGCCTCGTCGAGCGGCTCGTTGCCGCCGAAGGCCCCCGCGAAGGCCCACAGGAACGGCAGCGCCAGCACCAGGCCCAGGCCCAGCGAGTACAGCGCGCGCCGGTCGGCGAGGCCCCACAGCACCGCCAGCCCGCAGGCCACCATGCCGAGGTACCAGGACGAGAAGATGCAGAGGAAGAGCGCGAGGCCCGCGCGAATGGTGTGCTGTCGCGACAGCATCCACGCCCAGAACGGCAGGGCCCACCCGTCGCTGCCCTCCACGATGCCCTCCACGGTGTAGCCGTGGAAGAAGGGCGAGGCGCCGTACACCATGGCGCCGCCGAGGCTCGGGAGCACCCCCAGCTTCAGCGACCGCAGCCAGCCAAAGGCAGCGAGCACCGTGGCGGCCCGGGCCAGCAGCAGCGTGCCGTTGTAGGCCACCACCGGGCCGAACAGGTGGAACGGGGGCGCGCCGAGCCAGCCGTGGATGGGCGAGCTGTAGTAGAAGCCGATGCCCTCCGGCGCTCCGAAGAGCGAGGTAGACAGCGGGAAACCCGGCTGCGCCATCGCGAAGACCGCCAGCCCCCAGGCCGAGGGGTAGAGGTCGGTGTAGGGGCTGCCGACCAGCTCGCCCGCCAGGAGGGGGCGAAGGCAGGGCACGATCGCCCACAGCACCGCGACCGCCGTCGCCTGTACCCAGCCACTCGACTCGCCACGGGCATCGGTCACGCCGCGGGAGCATACGCCGCCCGGGCGGCATAAGCGCCGCCGCCATGGAACTCCCCCGTCCCCGCCCCTGGAACTACGAGGCCGAGTCGGCCGCGCGCGCCCACCTCGACCAGCTCACCAAGCCGCCCGGTAGCCTCGGCAAGATCGAGGGGCTCGGGGCATGGCTCAGCGGCATCTCCGGGGCCTGTCCCCCGCGGGTTCCGTCGCGAGCGCGCCTGTACACGTTCGCCGGCGACCACGGCGTCACCGCCGAGGGCGTGTCGCCCTACCCGAGCGCGGTCACGGTGCAGATGGTACACAACTTCCTCGCCGGGGGCGCGGCGGTCAACGTGTTCGCGCGTCACCACGGCGTGGAGCTGGTGGTGGTCGACGTGGGCGTGGCGGGCGACCTGTCAGCCTGTCGCGACACCGACCACGCCAAGTTCGTCGGCGCGCGCGTGCGCCCGGGGACGGGAAACATGGCAGTGGAGCCGGCGATGTCGCGTGCCGAGGCCGAGGCAGCCATCGCCACCGGCATTCGCATGGCAAGGGCGGCGGCAGCCGACGGCATCGAGGTGATCGGGGCCGGTGAGATGGGGATCGGCAACACCACGGCGGCGGCGGCCTGCCTCGCGGCGGTACACGGCATGCCGGGCAAGCTCACCGCCGGTCGTGGCACCGGCATCGACGACGCCGGCCTTGCCCGCAAGGCGCGGGTGATCGACGCCGCCATCGCCCGGGGACGGCCCGATCGGCACGACGGCATCGCCATCCTCAGCGAGGTGGGCGGCCTCGAGATTGCCGCCATCGCGGGGTTGTGCCTCGGCGGGGCGGCGGCGGGCCTGCCGGTGGTGCTCGACGGCTTCATCTCCACCTGCGGCGGCCTCGTGGCGAGCGCGCTCGACGAGGGCGTTCGCCCCTACCTGCTGGTGTCGCACAAGAGCGCGGAGAACGCGCACTGGGCGATGGCCCGGAGCATGGGCAAGGAGCCCCTGCACGACCTCGACCTCCGCCTCGGCGAGGGCACCGGCGCGGTGCTGGCGATCGACAGCCTGCGCCTGGCGGCCAAGGTGATGAACCAGATGGCGACCTTCGCCTCGGCCGGGGTGTCGAACCGCTCCTGAGCGCGGGTTACGGCGCGGCGCATGCCGACCGAGATGGAAAACCTCGTCAACCGCATCGCCGACCGGGTGAAGGCGGAGCTCAACGCCCAGTCGACCATGGCGGCCGTTCCCCCGCTCGCCGAGGTGCGCGGCACCTGGCAAGACCAGGCGGCGCTCGACCGTCACCTGCACGGCGCCGACCGCATCGGCACCGACGGCTCGGCCCCGGCACAGGTGTCGTCGGGCGAGGTGGCGCGTCGTATCGACCACACGCTGCTCAAGCCCGACGCGGTGCGCGCCGACTTCGTGAAGCTCTGCGAGGAAGCGCGTACCTACAAGTTCGCTAGCGTGTGCGTGCAGACCACCTGGGTGCCGCTCTGCAAGCAGTTGCTCCAGGGCGCCGGGGTGATGACCATCTGCGTGGTGGGTTTCCCCCACGGCGTGTGTACCACCCGCGCCAAGCAGGCGGAAACGCGCGAGGCGATCGCCAACGGCGCAGACGAGATCGACATGGTGGTCAACCTCGGCCTGTTGAAGTCGGGCGACCACAACGCCGTGTTCGACGACATCAAGGGCGTGGTGGAGGCGGCGCAGGGGCGGCCGGTGAAGGTGATCCTCGAGACCCACATGCTCAACCGCGAGCAGAAGATCGCCGCCTGCGCCCTGTCGAAGGCGGCCGGCGCGGCCTTCGTGAAGACCAGCACTGGCTTCTCCGGCGGTGGCGCCACCGTCGACGACATCCGGCTGATGCGACAGGTGGTCGGTCCCGACATGGGCGTGAAGGCCAGCGGCGGCGTGCGCAACACCGCCGACGCCCAGGCGATGCTGGCGGCTGGCGCCACGCGGATCGGCGCCAGCGCGAGCGTGGTGATCGTCACCGGCGGCACGAGCAAGGGTAGCTATTGATGGCGCGGACGGCCTGCCTGGTCGTCGCCGACAGCATGGGCGTGGGCGCGATGCCCGACGCCGACAAGTACGGCGACGCCGGCAGCGACACGCTCGGCCACATCTGCGAGCGCCACCCGGTGGCGATGCCCAACCTCGTCGCGATGGGACTCTGTTCGATCCGCCCGTTGCATGGGCAGGTCGACCTCGTCACCAGTGGCGCTTTCGGCAAGATGGCCACGCGCGGCGCCGGGAAAGACACCATCGCCGGGCACTGGGAGATCGCGGGTTGCACCGTCACCGAGCCCTTCACCACCTACTACGACGGCTTCCCGCCGGAGTTGATGGCCGAGTTCGAGGAGGCCGCGGCGGTGGGTTGGCTCGGCAACGTGGCGGCGAGTGGCACGGAGATCATCCAGCGGCTCGGCGACGAGCACGTGGCCACCGGCAAGCCCATCGTCTACACCAGCGCCGACAGCGTGTTCCAGGTGGCCGCCCACGAAGACGTGGTGCCGCTCTGGCGGCTGTACGCCATCTGCGAGGCCGCCTTCGAGATCGTCAAGCGCCACGGCGTGGCGCGGGTGATCGCGCGCCCCTTCGTGGGCCAGAGCGGCGCGTACGTCCGCACCGAGAACCGGCGCGATATCGCTGTCCAGCCGCCGCGCGACACCATCGTCGACGTGCTGGAGCGGGCCGCCATCCCCACCTGTTCGATTGGCAAGATCAAGAGCATCTACGGCGATCGCGGCTTCTCGCAAGCGATCAAGGCAGGTAACAACGCCGCGATCACCCAGGCCACCATCGACGCCGTGAAACAACGCAAGGGCGGGCTGGTGTTCTCCAACCTCGTCGACTTCGACATGCTCTACGGGCACCGCCGCGACCCGCTCGGCTACGCGCGGGCGATCGAGGCGCTCGACCGTCGCCTGCCGGAGCTGTGCGCCGCCCTCGGCGACGATGATCTGCTGCTCATCGTGGCCGACCACGGCAACGATCCCACCTTCCCGGGAAGCGACCACACGCGCGAGTACGTGCCGGTGCTCGCGTGGCGACGCGGGATCGGGAGGGTGGAGTTGGGCACTCGGCGCTCGCTGGCCGACGCCGGGGCCACGGTGGCGGCGTGGCTCGGGGTGGAGGCGCCGGAGGGGGAGAGCTTCGCGGGGATGCTGGCGTAGGGCTCTACCAGTTCTACATGCCCTGCAAGATGGGCAAGCTCGTCCAGCGCGTGCAGCGGAAGGGCGGCGCGCCGGCTCCCCTGCCCCGACGGGATTCACCCCGAGCGGGGCGCCCTGGTGCGGGCCTGGAGTTACGTGGCCGGGCCATGATCGACGAGATCCTCCGAGCCAAGCGGGCGGGACAGGCGCTCAGCGCCGAGCAGATCGGCGAGTTCGTCACGGGCGTGGTCGACGGCTCCGTGTCGCGACCG
>VGRQ01000277.1 GCA_016875315.1 Deltaproteobacteria bacterium
GCGGTCAGGGGCGGCCAGGGCGAGCGCGAGGGGCACGAGCGTCATCCCGGGTAGTGTGCCCCGCCGCGCGCCCCCGCGCCCGCCTGGGGTGGCTACACTGTGGGCAGCCCAGGTCGCGCGTGTTCGTCTTGCTCCTCGCCTGCTCTCCCGCGCCCGTGCCGCCGGTGCCCGACGACCCGGTGGTGAACGCGCCGGTGGTGGCCGACAGCACGCCGGTCGACAGCGGCGACACCGGTGACACCGGCGACACGGGTGACACGGGCGACAGCGGCGACAGCGGCGGCCCCCTCGACATCGGCGACGCCTGCGTGGAGGGGGTGAGCGACTGCGGCGCGGGCAACGGCTGCTGCGTGCCCTGCTGCGTGCCCGAGGCCGAGGCCGAGTGCATGGCCCTCGACCTCGACGGCGCCTGCCCGCTTCCCGACCTGACGGTGGACAGCGCGCGCCTCGGAATCTCCCTCGACGTGCAAGACATCCCCTTCGCCGAGGATCACTGCGCGGTGGAAGAGGCCTGCGTCGACGCGGCCGGCCAGCGCCGGGTGCTGCGTTTCTCCACCACCGTGCCCAACCAGGGCAGCGCCGACGCTTTCTTCGGCGACGTGCGCGACATGCCGGGCTTCGAGTACTCCCCCTGTCACGACCACAACCACTTCAGCACCTTCTCGGACTACGCGCTCTACGACGCCGATGGCACCGTGCTGATCGAGGGACGCAAGCAGGCATTCTGCCTGATGGACACCGAGGACTACGGCGGCGGCGGCGTGGGTCGCTACACCTGCGACTACCAGGGCATCTCGGTGGGCTGGGCCGACACCTACGCGAGCTACCTGGACTGCCAGTGGATCGACATCACCGAGCTGTCGCCGGGCGACTACACGCTTCGCATCACCATCAACCCGGAGCTGGGCTTCGCGGAGCAGAGCTACGACAACAACGTGGCCGAGGTGCCGGTCACCGTGGTCGACCGGGCCGAGCTGCCGCCGGTGACCGACCCCTGCACCGGCGAGAAGGCCGGCGAGTGGCGCGACTGCGGCTGGAGCGAGGCGGGCGACATGGCGTGCACCCCGGGCGCGAGCGTGGAACTCTCCTGCGACCCCGCCTGCGTGGGCGCCTGCGTGGGCGACCCGGTGCTGCGCGCCTGCGCCGGGAGCGGCAATGCCTGCCTCGGCTACGACGCGCTGGCGAGCAACGACCGTGCCGAGTGCGGATCCTGGTGCCCCACGGTGAACTTCACCTGCCCCGCCGAGGGCATCGTGTCGGCGCTCACTGCCCCCTGGCTCGATGGCGATAGCCACGAGTGCAACCTCACCCTCACCGAGTTCTAGCCACCATGGCCGACGACCGTTTCAACTGGGAGATCGACCCGAAGGCCATCGAGCGCTCGCTCAACGAGCTGCGCGACCGCCTCAAGCGCGTGGCCGACCAGGCTCGCTACACCAAGGTGCGCTTCCTGTGGAAGGGCAAGCAGCTCCTCCCCGACGTGCCGATGACCACGTTGCTGGCGGCCGAGGGCCTCGCGCTCTTGCTCACCGGTCCTTTGCAGTTCCTCATCGTGAACCTCGGCGTGAAGGCCTTCCTCGAGGTGCAGCTCATCCACGAGTCGGCCGAGCGCGTGGCCGAGGGCGTGGACTACTTCCAGCGAGGCGAGGTCGACCTCGCCGAGGCCAAGTACCGCGAGGCCTTGCAGATGAACCCGGAAGACACCGCCGGCCTCTACCACCTCGGCATCCTCCTCCGCGTGACGGGCCGTCGCGACGAGGCCATCGATTGCCTCGAGCGCGCCGCCCGCGACAAGGGGCACCCCGACGCGCTCAAGGCAGAGGAAGCGCTCGACCGCATGCGGCGGGGGCCGCGGACGATCTAGCCGCGCTTGAACGGGACTTGAGGCTTTCCACGCACGTAGTCGTGGATCCACCGGCGGAGGGCACGCCACTCGGCGAGGCGGTTCTCCTCGCGGTACACCGCCGCGAACACGCCGTGCCAGGGCTCGGTGACACCCACGGGCGAGCGCGCGTGAGGCGACGGCGGCCCCGCGGGCGCCGCCTCGGCGGGCGGCGGGGGACCGAAGACGCCCTGGCCGTAGCAGGCCTCGGGCACGCTGTCGTCGTCGTAGTCGAACCCCGGCAACTCGATGGGTTCGAGCGGCTCGTTTCGGTTCATGCGGTCGAGGTCGAGGCACTCGGCGATCGAGGTCGCGGCCGCGATCCGCTTCGTCCACGGCTCGATCCCGTGGGTGTCGCACACGTAGCGGAGCCAGCTCGCGTGGTTGAACACCGTACACACCGCGCCCTGCTTCACCCAGGGCCCGATGCAGAGCGTGGGCACGCGGAAGCCGAGCTGGTCGAAGCCATCGGCGGCGTGGTCGTCGTCGGTGGTGGGCGGGGGCACGTGGTCGAAGAAGCCGCCGTGCTCGTCGTAGGTGATCACGAGGAGAATCTTCTTCCACTGCGGCGAGTTCGCGAGGGCCTTGTACACGGCGGCAAGGAACTCCTGGCCCATCGCCACGTGGTGGGGCGGGTGGTCGTCGTTGAAGCCGAAGCCCGGGTCGACCCAGCTCACCGCCGGCAAGCGCCCGAGCTCGGCGTCGCGCACGAAGTCTTCGAAAAACCTCAGGTTGTCCGGGTCGTTCGCGCCGGTCATGAGGATGGTGAAGGGCAGGTCCGAGAAGTAGTACTGGGCCGACACCCCCGCCTCGGCGAGCTTGCCCCACACGTGAGGCAGGTCGTAGCTCCCTCCCTCGGGAAAGTCGTTGCCGGTCATCCCGTCGCTGGTGCCGCAGTGCCCGTAGAAGCGGTTGGGCCAGGTTGGGCCCATCACCGAGCAGAAGTACCGGTCGCAGACGGTGTATTCGTCGGCGAGCGCCCAGGTGATCGGCAGGTCGTCCCGCGTCATGTACTGCATCACCCCGGGGCCGCCGTAGTCGATCACAAAGCCGTCGTTGGCGCCGTCGTTGAACTGCTCGTGGCTGGAGTTCCAGCCGTGGTGCGGGTCGGGATCCTGGCAGTCGGTCTCGTTGCGGTACACCGTCACCGCGCTGCCGCTGGCGTCGGGGTTCGACATCTCGGCGCCCAGGCCGTCGAGGTCGTCGCGACCCTCCAGGAGCGTCATCGCGCCGAGGAAGTGGTCGTAGGAGCGGTTCTCCATCATCACGAAGACGATGTGCTCCACCGAGGCCTCCTCCACGGCCGCGGTGTCGCCCGCCTCGGGCTTGCAGGCCTGGGCGGAGGCGATTGCCCCCGCGCCAGCGATCACTTGTCGACGGGTGACGGGCACGGCGAACCTCCGCGGCGCGCGAATCTAGCCGCCGCTCCGCCGAGTCGCGCGTCGGTCGGCTGCCGATCTTGGCTCAGTCGCCGTAGGAAACGTCGTTGGCGTCGCGCGGCTCGACCAGCCAGGTGGGGATGTCGTCGTAGCTGGTGTAGTAGAGCGGGCCGGTAACGCTGGAGAAGAAGGTGCCTTCCTCGGCGTCGAAGTTGTAGAACAGGTTGTCGACGTAGACGCCCTGGTCGGTGAGGACGGCGCCGTACTCCAGGTCGGTGACCGCCGTGAGCTCCGACAGGGTGACGAGCGCCGACTGCCACGGCGTCCAGTCGCTCGGGATCTCGGTGATCTCGGTGGCCACGGGCTCGCCGCCGCCCGAGGTGGTGCCGAAGTCCCCCTCGTCGCCCACGTAGATCTCGACCAGGCCGTAGTAGTCGCTCACGTCGCCCACCACCGTCAACAGGTCGCCCGCCTGGACATCGACGAAAGCCTCGGGGTAGAACACGACGATTCCGCTGTACTCGCCGCCGCCGGGGTCCTGCGCGAACACCCAGGTCTTGCCGTCGTCCTCGCCCCAGCTCGGCGCGGTGGCGACCACGTTCTCCACGCGCACCTTGCCGCACACGCTGTCGCGACGGATCTCGGTGATGGTGGTATCGAGCTGGCTGGGCGCCTCGTAGCCCTCGAGCTCGGCCTCGGAGCGGTTGTTCACCGACCAGGCCTCGTACTGGTAGAACACGATGCCGGTGACCTTCTCGTAGCTGCCGCGGCAGTCGTAGTCGTTGTAGACGAAGCCGTCGTCGAGCCAGACGCCGCCCGAGAGGTAGCCGGTGCTGTAGCTGTTGACGGAGAGGATCTCCTGGCTGCTCAGCGACACGGGGACCGACTCGTAGGCGTTCCAGTCCACGTCGCCGCCCTCGCCGAGGTCGACCGGGTCCGGCAGCGTGCCGCTGCCGGTCACCTCGAGGCTGCCCACGTCGCCGACCACCAGCTCGGTCCAGTCGTAGTACTCGGAGATCTGGCCGGAGATGCTCAGCTCGTCGCCCACCTCGACGGTGAGCTCGTCGCCGAAGCCCTGGGCCGACCACACGTAGAGGCCGCTGTACTTGCCGCCGGCCGGGTCCTGGATGAAGAACCCGTCGGAACGACCGCTGTCGCTGTCCTCGCGCGTGGGAGGCGAGGACACGAGCACGCCGGTGAGGGTGACCGAGTCGCCGTCGCCGATGGTGCCGTCGCGCACGTCGAAGATGGTGGCCGGACCGTCGCTACTGCCCTCGCCGCTGTCGTTCCAGAGGCTGGTGTCGCCGTCGATCGGCTGCGGATCGATACAGGCGAAGACAAACAAGCTGGCGATCATCGGGCCACCGGGGGTTAGGAGGGGGCGCTGTCTACACGGGGATCGGCCTGCTGACAAGTGAAGTTCCCGCGCTCGCCGTGGCGGGCCTCTGTCGCCGCTACGGTGGCCGTGCCGCCGTGCAAAGCCTCGACCTGCGGGTGGAGCAGGGCGATCTCTACGGTTTCCTCGGGCCGAATGGCGCCGGCAAGACCACGGCCATCCGCGCGATCCTCGGCCTCATCCAGCGGGATTCCGGCCAGGTGGAGGTGTTCGGCGAGCGGCACCCGGTGCGCCAGCGCGAGGAGATCGGCGCGCTGGTGGAGACCCCCACCTTCTCCGAGTGGCTCTCCGGCCGCAACAACCTGCGCATCGCCGCGGCCTACGCCGGGCGGGGCAGCGAGGCCGACATCGACGAGGCGCTCGAGCGCGTGGGCCTGCGCGAGCGCGCGGGCGAGCGCGTGGCGGGCTACTCGCTGGGGATGAAGCAGCGGCTGGGCATCGCCCGGGCCCTGCTCGGCAAGCCGAAGCTGCTGGTGCTCGACGAGCCGACGAACGGGCTCGACCCCCGGGGCAT
This sequence comes from Deltaproteobacteria bacterium, assembly GCA_016875315.1. Classification (GTDB taxonomy): domain Bacteria; phylum Myxococcota_A; class UBA796; order UBA796; family SXON01; genus SXON01. Next base: position 5,172 of record VGRQ01000277.1, read on the forward strand.
GAAGGAAGTCCGCGACCTGCTCAAGGAGCTGGTGCGTCGCGACCGGCTCACCGTGTTCGTGTCGAGCCACCTGCTCGCCGAGGTGGAGGCGATGTGCAACCGGGTTGGCATCCTCGACCGGGGCCAGCTCAAGGCCGAGGGCACCGTCACCGAGCTGGTGAAGCGGCTGGGCGGGGCCACTCACATCGAGGTTGGCGTCGCGACCGTTGACCGTCCGCGAGCCCTCGGGGTGTTCGAGAAGCTCGGTGGTGTCGAAGTGATGGGCGAGGGCGAGGATGGGCGGATGCTGGTGTCGCTGCGCGGCCTCGAGCCCGCCGCGCTCAACCGCGCCCTGGTGGAGGGCGGCCTCGACGTGGGCGCCCTGGTCCCGCGCGCCGGCACGCTGGAAGAGCTCTTCCTGTCGGTCACGTCCTCCGAGCCGGGGGTGGCCTGATGCCTCGCCAGTTCTTGTCGATGGTGAGGGTGGAACTGCTGAAGGTGTTCACGCGGGGCAGTGGCATCGGCACGCTGGTGGTGTCGGCGCTGGTGGCCGCCTTCGTCACCCTGCTCACGTGGAAGGTGTCGGGCTGGCAGGACGGCATGAGCTTCAACGGCCAGCCGGTGCGTGGTCTCTTCGCCTTCGACGTGGTGACGGTGGGCGCGTGGGTGCTCTACGCCCGCAGCCTCGTGGTCATCCCCTTCCTCCTGCTGCTCGCCACGGCGAGCGCGGTGGCGGGCGAGCACGCCGATCGCACGCTTCGAGAGCTCGCGGTGCGCCCCGTGCCGCGGTGGAGCATCCTCGCGGCGAAGTCGGTGGCGCTCGCGGTGTTGTCGGCGTGCTCGGTGGCGATCACCTTCGCGGTGGCGATCAGCCTCGGCTGGGCGCTGCTCGGGCCCCCCGCCATCGACCAGGCCATCGCCGAGGGCGACCAGTCGCTCGTCCGCCTTGCCCTGGGCTACGGCGCGAGCTTCTTCTCCGACCTCGCGCTGGTGGCCATCGGCATGGCGCTGTCGGTTTTCGTGCGATCGGTGGGCGGCGTGGTGGTGAGCATCATCCTGCTGCTGATTGCCGACCGGGTGCTGTGGGCGATGCTCGCCCTCGCGGGATTCCTCGGCGTGGAGGTGGCCAACGATCTGGTGCAGTGGACGCTCGTCGCCGCGATGGGCTGCTGGAAGGGGTGGGACGGGGAGTTCCTGCCGAGCCAGTTCTTGATCGTGGGGTTGCTCACCGCCGTGGCCTGGGCCGTGGCGGGGCTGCGTTTCGGGCGGGTGGATGTTCCCTAGCCAGACCCTGCTGGACTGGGCGCAGGAGCTCGCCGGGCAGGTGGAGGGGCCCTGCGCCTACGTCTCGCGCGAGGGGAGCGTGCTCGCCGGCAACGCGGCCTTCGTGCAGTGGGCGCCGCATTGCCTCGCCGGGCACCTCGTGATCCGGCCCGATGGGGCCTGGATCTGCTGGCGCGACCAGCCGCCGCTGGCGGTGCGGGCGGAGCCGGCCGCCCGCGGTGGCTGGCTGGTGTTGCCCGCCGGCGACCCC
>VGRQ01000278.1 GCA_016875315.1 Deltaproteobacteria bacterium
CATGGCCCGGTAGGGGAGGAGGCCGGCGAGGCCTCCTCCCCTGTTTCGGATTAGGCACCCCGGCCCCGATGTTGCCGCTCCTCCTCGCCCTGGCCCCCGCCGTGGCCGCGCCCGACCAGGACGTGGCGGCCGCGCTCGCCGAGCTGGGAGCGCGCGCCGAGCCCGTGGGCCACGTGTTCCTTCTCGAGTCCTCGCTGGTGCTCGCCAGCACCATCGAGCCCCTCCGCGCCCGGATCGCCGACCTGGTGGCCAGCCTTCCCGACGGCGACACCGTGGAGATCATCGCCTACCACGCGCGCCCCTACGTGGCGCTCGAGCGCACCGCGATCACCGACGCCAATCGCACCCGGCTCTACGAGCAGGTCAAGACCCTCGACCTCACCTCCGCCGCCGACCGCGACCTCGGCGCCGGCCTCGACGAGCTCGCGCGGGAGCTGGCCGCGGCGGGCGCCCCCCGCTTCCAGCATGCTTTCGTGGTCTCGACCTTCTGCCACGCGCCCACCGTCACCAGCCCCTGGGCCTCGGGGGGCCGCGGGTGCTCGCCCATCCGCGACCAGTCGAGCATCGGCGACGCGCTCGAGTTGCTCCGCGACGAGGGGCGGCTCGGCGTGCGGCTTTACCCCGTGGCCGCCCCGCAGCAGCCCGTCGACCCGGCAGGCGTGGAGGCCGCCGTGCGGGAGCTCGGCGGGGAGGTCGTCACCGGCGACGCGGCTGCCGCCATCGACAACTACCGAGGCCGGCTCGCCGTGGAACGCCTCGCGTTGATGGTGGCCGACGACGCCAAGCACGCGCGATTCGAGGCCCGGCTGTTGAACCAGCCCACGAGCGAGTCGCCGGTCGCGCGGCTGGAGCTGGGCGTGACCTCGCGGCTGCTGCACATGGTGCTGCGCGACGTGACGGTGAAAGGCGCCGACGCGCCCGTGGCGGCCACCTTGTCGCTGGCACCCACCGCCGTGGTCGAGGTGCCTCTCCGGGTGCCGCGGGGCCCCCCCTCGCTGTTCCCGCAGACCGACCGCGTCGATGTCGAGGTGCAGCTCAGCGCCGACGGGCAGCTGTTGCCCGTGGCGGGGCTCAAGCCCTTCGGCATCGACGGCAAGCGCGCCGACCTCACGACGACGCTGCGGGTGCCGGTGGAGCGCCGCTACGGCCTGGGCGTGCTCCAGGGGCTCGCCCTCCTCGCCAGCGTGTTCGTGGGCGCGGGGCTCGGCGCCGTGTACGTGCGCGGGCGGTTGATGCCCTTGCGACTCGGCGGGAGTTTTTCTTATCGCCCAATCAGCGGAACTCGCGTCGCGCTCGACGGTACGCTCGGCGAGCGAGCCCTGGTGGGCTTTTTCGAGGGTCCCGAGGGCAGCATTCGCGCCGGGAGCGGCGAGGGCGCTTTCGTCGTGTTCCGCGTGCGGCGTCCGCTGTGGCAGGTACACGCCGAGATCGAAGTCCGCGTCGATGGCGTCGAGATGAACGGGCGCCCCCTGCCCCGGGGCGTACACCCCGTTGTCCCCGGAGCGGTGAGCCTGCTGTATCGCGACCGGAGAATTACCTGGGAATGACTCCCAGGCGGGTCGCGACGTTGCGCTTTGTTTGCGACCCTGGTAGAAAGGAGTTGCCGCGGTCGCGGCGCACAACTCGGGCTGGATGCCCGCTGACAACAACCAGCAGCTGCAACCGCAGCTGTCCCTAAAGTACTGCCACGGAGAACCAACATGACCGGCGAAGAACTGTTCAACCTGCTCAAGAAGATGGCCGAGCGCGGCGACCCGCCCCGCAAGCGCGAGAAGACGCTCAAGAAGATCGCGGAGAAGGAGGGCCTCTCCTCCGACGCGCTGCGCGCCAAGGCGCGCCGCTGGGCCAAGGCCAACAACGGCAGCTACCCGCTCATGCGGAAGCCCGCGACCAAGAACCGCTCCGAGGAACGCGAGCGCCAGCGCGCCGAGCGCAAGAAGTGGCGCGAGCAGCGCCTCAAGGACGGCGAGGCCGCCGTGGCGCGCGGCGCCGACTGGACCGAGATCGCCAAGATCTTCGGCATCAAGACCGCCGAGGGCGCGGCCCAGTGGTGGCGTCGCAACCACGACGGCCTCAAGGGTGGCGCGGCCAAGAAGGGCAAGAAGCGCGGCAAGAAGTAGTCGTGCGCGCGCGGCTCCGGCCTAGCCCGGAGTCGCCGCGTCCAGGGTGCTGATCCTGGGCAGAGGGCGGCTGTTGTAAGTGGAGGCCATCGCGAGCCCATAGGCGCCCGCGAGCCCCACGAGCAACACGTCGCCCTCCCTGCATTCCGGGATCGCTCGCGACGCGGCGATGACGTCGCCCGTCTCGCAGATCGGGCCCACCACGTCGGCCACCATGCTCGGCGGTGCACCCGGCCGAGACAGGTTGATCACCGGGTGCCAGGCGCCGTAGAGGGCGGGTCGCAACAGCGCGTTCATCCCCGCGTCGATGCCCACGAAGCTGCGGTCGCCCTTCCGCTTCACCTGGGTCACGCGCGCGAGCAAGACCCCCGCCTCCGCCACCACGAAGCGGCCGGGCTCGATCCAGACCTCCATCCCGGGGGCCGCCTGGCGCAGGGGTGCCAGCGCGGCACCGACGGCGGCAGGGTCGAGCGCGCGCTCCCCCGGGCGATAGGGCACGCCGAGGCCACCACCCACGTCGATCCGGCGTAGATCGGGACAGACCTCCGCGAGGGCGAGGAGCGTACCCGCCACCTCGGCCCAGGCTCCAGGCTCGGTGATGCCGCTGCCCACGTGGGCGTGCAGGCCCACGACGCGGGCCCCGGCCTGCGCCGCCGCGGCGACGAGGCCCGGGAGTTCTGAGGGCAAGACGCCGAACTTCGACGTGGCGCCCGCCGTGCGCACGTGGCGGTGGTGCCCGCGGCCCACGCCGGGGTCGACCCGCAGGTGGATCTCGCGACCAGCAAACAACTCGGGCCACGACTCCAGGGGGTGCAGGCCGTCCACCGTCGTGACCACGCCGAGCTGCCGCGCCAGCGCGTACTCGGCGCGGGCGGCAAAATTCGGCGTGAACAGGATGCGCTCGGCCGACACCACCGCCGCGGCAGCCTCCAGCTCCCCGCCCGACACGCACTCGATCCCCGCCCCCTCCGCCGCCACGGCGCGGAGCACGGCCTCGAGCGGGTTGGCCTTCATCGCGTAGAAAACGCGATCGGCGCCAACTGCGACCAGATGCCGCATCTGCTGCCGCACGATCTCGAGGTTTGTCACGTAGGCCGGGGTGCCGCCTCCCGCGATGCCGAGCAGTTCCTCGCGGCGCTCCGTCCACCAGGGCGGCCACGCGCTGGCCGGCTCGCGCCAGGCAGGCCCGAGATCGGCGTCGTCGCCGTTCTCCAGGCACCGCCGGTGGAGCGCCACCACGAGGCGAGCCGCCTGGTCCTCGTCCACCACGAAGGTGAGGTTCAGGTCGCTGGCAGCCTGCGAGACGAGGTGGATCCGGTGCTCGGCGAAGGCCTCGAGCGCCGGGCCGAGCTCGTGCAGGATGGCCCGGATGCGATGCCCGACCAGCGACACCGCGGCGCATGGCCCGATGACGCGCACCTCGCAGAGGCCGCGCAGCTCGGCCACGGCCGCGTCGAGAACGGCGGGGTCGAGCGCGTTGGCCAGGGCGTCGAGCGAGACGGTGACGTTGCTCTCGCTGGTGGCCACGAGGTCGATGGAGAGCCCGTGTCGCTCGAGCACCGCGAAGGCGCGCGCGAGGAAGCCCACCTCTTGCCACATGCCCACGGTCTCCATGGAAAGCAGCAGGATCCCGTTGCGGCTGGCAACGGCGCGCACCCTCGCACTCGATGCCTCGGTGGCGACGATCACCGTGCCTGTCACCTCGGGCTCGGGCGTGGACTTGATCCAGAGCGGGATGCCCGCGTCGCGGGCCGGGGCGATCGAGCGCGGATGCAGCACCTTGGCGCCAGTGGCCGCGAGCTCCTGGGCCTCCGCGTAGTCGAGGCGCCGCAAGAGGCGCGCGTGGGGCACCAGCCGCGGGTCGGCGGTGTACATGCCCGGCACGTCGGTCCAGATCTCCAGTCGCGAGGCCCCTAGTTTCGCGGCGAGGTAGGCCGCCGAGGTGTCGGAGCCGCCGCGGCCGAGCAAGACGGTGTCGCCGCGGGCGTCGCGAGCGATGAAGCCCTGGGTCACGGCGGGACCAGGGCCGAGCCGCGCGTCGATCGCGGCGTCACGCGCGTAGTCGCAGGTGGCGGAGAGGTAGTGCCTGGCCTCGTTGGCACCTTGCGACGCGGCCAGTAGGCTCCTCGCGTCGATCCAGCTGGCGCCGATGCCCTCGGTCGCGAGCCAGGCGGCCCCGAGCCGGGTGAGCATCAGCTCGCCGGTGGCCATCACCCGGGCGCGCATCCTCGGCGTGAACTCGCCGAGCAGGGCCACTCCGCTCGCCACGCGCTCCACGTCGGAGAGCTCGCTCTCCACGATGTCGACGGGCAAGCCGAGCTCGGCGGCGAGGGCCGCGTGCCGGGCGCGAAGTTCGGCGAGCACGGGCGCGTGGTGCCCCGCCACCGCGCTGGGCAACAGCCGCTCCAGCAGGTTGGACACCCCGCTGATGGCGCTGCACACCACGACGGGGACGCGCCCCTCGGCGAGGTGGCCACGCACCACGGCGGCGATGGTGCCCCATCGGGGCCGGGAGGACACGCTGGTTCCCCCGAACTTGCAGACGACGCGCTCGATCGGCATGACGGCGCGCGTATAATCGACCGATGCTCGCCCCGTTGTTGCTCGCCGCGCTCGCCTGCACCGGGAGCGAGGAGCTTTCCCCCGAGGACATCGCCCTAGAGCCCCTCGAGGAGGTGACCCTCGACTCGCCGACCGACGACGACGATCCGACCCCCGAGCGGGCGGTGACCCAGAGCGGGGCCGACGAGGACTGGGACTGGGCCCACCTGCGGGGCTGGGTGAAGGCCGATGGCGCCGACGTCTACGCCGCGATCACCGACCCCGACGTGGGTGTCGACCGGCGGGAGATGGCGGACTGGACCAGCGCCGAGCTGGAGGACGACGAGGTGGACGTGGCCTACGTGGTCAACAACGTCGTGACCGACCCGGTGACGGTGGACTTCGACGTCACCTGGCGGCACGCGCGTGCCGAGGACGAGGAGAGCGGCACCGGCGGGAGCGTGTCGGTGTGGGCCAAGACCGGCGGCACCGAGTTCATTCCCCTCCTGGAAGGGAGCGCCGTGACCGTCGACGAGGGCAGCGCCGTCGACGTGGTCCTGGTGTACCACCTCGACACCCTCGACAGCAGCCCTGACGACGCGGTGCGCTACCTGGAGGACTTCTACGCCAGCATCGTGGCGGTGGCGCACGGCGACCCGTTGCCGACCTACGAGTAGCGGCGATAGCCGCCCGCCGTGCCCAGCCCGCCCCGCGATCCTCCCGACGACGAAGCGCGCCTCGACGAGGTGGTCAGCCGCGTGGGCGACGCGCTCGACGAGCTGCACGTGGTCGACAGCGCCGAGCGCGACGCGCTCCTGGCCAGCATCCGCGAGGCGCTCGCCTCGCTGGGGCCCGTGTTGATCGACGGCTTCGAGGTGCGCGCCGTGTCGGCTCCTGGCGCCCCGGCGGGCCCGCCGCCGGTGCAGGTGGTGGAGGGCGGCCGCGAGGGCGACGAGCCCACGCCCGGCCGCCGGCCCGAGCTGCGCGTGGCGCCACAACCCCCGGAATCCGAGCCCCAGGCTCCCCCCGACCTGCCCCCGGCCCCGGCGCGGCCGGTCACCGTGGTCCGCCTCCCGGCGCGCGGCCCGCGGGCGGTCGACGCGGGGGTGATCCTCGTGGGGCCGGGCGACTGGCAGAGCCTCCTCGCCGCCCGGCGCCCCCGGTCCTACCGCGTGGGCTGTCGCGAGGGAAGGCTACACGTGTACGCCGACGGCGAGGCCACCTGCGAGATCGGCCCCGGGCAGACGGCCGACGTCGAGGGCTCGGTGCTCCGGGTCCACGCGCCGCCGGGCGAGGGCACGGGCGCCGGCTGGTACACCCGCCTGGGCGACTGATGGCCCCGGTGGAGCTGGTGTTGCCGCCGCTCACGCAGCTCAACACTCCCTACCCGTCGATCAGCTACCTCGCGCGCAGCCTTCGCGGCCACGGTATCGCGTCGCGACAGCGCGACCTCGGGATCGAACTGGCCCTGCGGGTGTACAGCCACGAGGGCCTCGGCGCAATCTTCGACGAGATCGACGCCGCCGGCCCCGCCACGCGCGAGGGCGCGCGCTTCCTGGAGGAGCGCGACGCGCACGAGGGCGCCATCGACGCCGTGATCGGCTTCCTCCAGGGGCACGACCGGGCCATCGCCCGCCGGGTCCTCCAGCCCGGCTGGCTCCGCGCCGGCCCGCGGCTCGCCGCCGCCGATCTCTCGGCCTTCGGCGAGGCGAGCATCGACGACGCCGCCCGTCACGTGGCCACGCTGTACCTCGCCGACCTCGCCGACCTCGTGGCCAGCGAGCTGGACGAGGGCTTCGCGCTGCACCGCTACCACCACCGCCTCGCGGCCTCGGCCCAGAGCTTCGAGCCAATGCTGTCGCGACTGTCGCAAGAGACGATCCTCGACCGCTGGCTCGACGAGCTCGGCGACACCCTCGCCGGGCCGGTGGTGGCGCTCAGCGTGCCCTTCCCCGGCAACCTCTACGGTGCCCTGAGGCTGGGCCAGCGCCTCCGCGCGCGGGGCATCCGCGTGGTC
>VGRQ01000279.1 GCA_016875315.1 Deltaproteobacteria bacterium
CAGCATCTTGGTGATACGTATTGCATGTATCAGTTCCATCGCGCCCTCCCGGGGACGCCCCAGGGCGCGCAGGCTCTGGGCGCGCCAGGCGTGCACGCGTGCCCGGTCGGCGGTGCCCTCGGCGGGGAGGGCTGCGGCGAGCACCTCGCCGTGTTGCCCGGCGATCAGCGCGGCGTAGATCGCGGCGAGATCAGGCACGGGCCTCGAGCACCCGCAGCGCGGCGCGGGCGGCCTCGTCCTCGAGGTCGGCGGGCAAGGCCACCTCGCCCGGTGGGAAGGCCTGCGAGGCGAGCCGTTCCAGGGCGAGGCCGAGGAGCACGAAGTGCAGGAGCACCGGCTCGGGAGATCCGCTGTTGGCCACGATGTTGAGCGGGTGCCCCTCGGCGAGCACCGTGACCCGGCGGCCGCCGGGGAGGGTGAAGCGCACCACGCGCTCGCCGATCATGTCGATGGTCTCGGCCTGGGCGCGGAGCGAGGCCACGTCGATCTCGTCGCCCCCGTGGCCGGCGCTGAGCAAGACCGAGCCGTCGGGCACCACCGAGAGCTCCGCCGGTCCGAGCGTGCCCGCGCGGCCGGTGGCACTCACCACGATGCGGGCGCGCCTCAGCGCGGGGACGGCGTCGGTGGTGGCGAAGCCGTCGTAGTGAGCCACCAGTCTGCGCACCGGGTCGTTCTCCGCCACCTCAACCGTGGCCCCGGCGGCGCGCGCGAAGCTGGCCACGCCCTGGCCCACGGGGCCGTAGCCGACCACCAGCACCATCCGACCCGACAGGTGCATGCCGGTGAGCGACGTGAAGGCCGGCCACAGTCCCTCGCCCACGCCGCGGCGGCTCTCCACGGCGGGCTTGAGGCGACCGTCGTTGATGTTGACCACGGGGAAGGGGAGGGGAGGCCGCTCCCGCAGTCGCGTGACGCCGGACCGGGTGATCTCCACGCCGCCGCGGGGGCACTGGCCGTCGTCGAGGAGCGCGCCGCCGAGCGCGAAGCCCACGTCGGCGAAGAGCGCGGGCCGCTCGGCGAGGGTGGCCTCGATGCCGTCGCGGGCGCCGCGGCCGCTGTGTACCTCGATGCCGAGGGTGCGCAGGTAGTCCACCACGCCGGGGTCGGTGGTGGCGGGGCTGGCGGCGCTGAGGATCCAGCGACCCCCGCCGAGCACGAGCTCCTTCGCCAGCGCGAGGGTGATGGTCGTGAGGTGCAGGTGCAGGCCCACGGTGAGCCCTTCCCAGGGGCGGGCGGCCGCCCAGCGGAGGCCGAGGCCCTGGAGCACGGGGAAGAAGGCGTCGATGCGGGCGAGCTCGGCGCTGGCACGGGCCTGGGGGGTGGGCATCGCCGGGAGGCTTATCGCGGGGGCGTGGCTAAGTCTTAACCCTTGACCTCCGGCACCTTCGCGCTAGAAGTTCACCATCGCCCCCACGCCAAACTCGGCCGCCGGCGCCGGGATCGACAGGCCGTCGTCGAGCATGCCGGGGATGGGGTCGACCTCGTAGCTGAAGTGGAACTCGCCGTCTTCGCCGTAGTGGTAGGCGGCGTAGGCGTTGAGCTGGAGGTGGGTGAGCGCGCGGTGTGACAGGTCGAGCCGCGACACGTAGGTGCCGTCGGACAGGTTGGCCAGGGTGGAGGCGGTCACGCTGCCGTCGTCCCAGCGGCCAGGGGAGGGCAGGTAGAGGTAGGCCGCGGCGTAGTGTTGTCCCAGGTAGAAGGGCGTGTAGGCGCCCTCGAAGAGCAGGTAGGGGAGCAGGTCGCTGTCGGCGTAGCCCGCGTCGTTGTAGAAATACTCGGCGCCGAGGTAGAGCGAGTCGCGGTCGCTGTACTTGATGCCCACCTCGGCCCCGGCCACCACCTGGGGGATCCAGTCCTCCTCGCGGCTCACCTCCTCGGGGAACTTGAACTTGTCGAGGTTGAAGGTTCCCTCGTAGTAGGTGCTGTCGTCGCCGTGGCGAACGGCGCTCTCCACGTGAACGTCGATGGGGCCGAGGCCGGCCGAGAGGTCGGCGCCGAGGCGCAGCGGGTCGCCCTCGCGCGCGGCGGCCGACAGCGCCAGCTCGGCGGTCCAGAACACCCACTCGGTGCGCAGCGCGCCGCCCACCTGCTCGAAGTCGTCGGCCCCGTCGAAGCTGCCCACCGCGTAGAGGTTGGCGCCGATCTTCTCCAGCGGCACGTGGACCTTCAGCAACGTGACACCGGTGCGCTCGTCGAACACGGTCGCGGCGAGCGCGTCGAGGGCCTGGGCGTTGAGGAAGTCGGTAGGGTTCCAGAAGCGTCCGCTGCCCCACTTGATGCGCTGCCGTCCCGTGGTGACATAGGCCACGCGCCCCACGTCGAACTTGAGCCAGAGCTGGTCGAGTGTCACGCTCCCGGCTTCCAACTCGTTGCCCCAATCGTCGGTGTCACCCGGGGCCACGGTGAAGTCGTAGCGAAAGCGGCCGGCGGCGTAGCCGCGCACCCGGTCGTTGGGGCGCACGTCGGCGAAGAGGTCGAGCAGGTTGGGGCTGGAGAGCGCGGTCTCGTTGAACTCGGCGCCCTCGGCCACGGCGGCGTCGGCGCGGAGGTAGAGCTTGCCGCCCAGGGTGAGCCGGTCGTCGGCCTCGGCGAGGCTGGCCGCGATGGCGGCGTCGCTCGTGGTCGCCAGTTGCACCTCGCCGAGATCGGTGGGCGGCGGCTCGGCGGGTGGCGTGTCGGCAGGGGGCGGATCGGACGGGGCGCCGAACACGTCGTCGTCCCGGTCGTCGGCGAGGGCAAGCGCGGCGAGGAACAGCATCTCAGCGGCTCTTCGATTCCAACCAGGCCTTGGTGAAGATGTTGGGGTCGAGCGGCTTGAGGTCGACCTCCTGGATCACCACCGTGGTCTGGTTGCCCTTCTCCACCTCGTCGTAGATCCGGACCTCCTTCGGGAAATAGACCTCCGCCTTCTTCGACTCCGAGTAGAGCTTGTTCCAGGCCGGGTAGTAAGTGGTTCGCATCAGGCGACCGGACTCGGCGAAGTCCTGTCGCTTGAGCACGTTGCCGGTGGCCTTGTCGAGCCACAGCTCCACCACGGGGTAGGCCACGTCGACCCCGGACTTCACCGCCAGCTTGATGCGGTTGACCGAGTATTGTCCCAGTTTCTCCTCGGCCACGAAGGTGGGCGTGTATTCCTCGGCGAGGCGCGACTGGTCGAAGTCCTGGCGCTGGGAGCCAGTGCCGCCGATGCGCTCGCGCTCGGTGCGGCGCTCCCACTTCCCCACCGTGGGGTCGTACATGAACATGTTGTTGTCGGCGCGGAGGTAGCCCTTGCCGGCTTCCGCCTGCGGCCTGACGAAGAGGATCACCAGCTTGTCGTCGGCGTCGCGACGGTACACGGCGGCCTGGTAGGCGAGATCGGACTTGTCCTTCTCTTTCTGCTCGATGTACACCAGCGAACGCCAGTCGCCGCTGTTCTGCTGGCGGTCGTCGATCACCTCGAGCATGCCCACCATCTCGTCGGAGGAGGGCGCGGCCCAGGCCAGGGTGGCGATGAACAATGCGAGCATGGATCGTTCCTTTGTCTAGGCGGTGTAGCCGAGGGCCACGATGGGCTTGAGCTGCGCGGCCCGCGAGGAGGGCCAGAGGGCGGCGAGGGCAGTGCAGGTGGTGAGGAACAGCACGCTGCCGACGAGCGCCTGCGGGCGGACGGAGAAGGGAATGGTGTCCGACAGCAAGAAGGCCTGCATCGCCTCGATGGGCACGGGGATGGCGGCGGCGTCGAGCCCCGTCGCCAGGAGCGCGCCCAGGGCCGCGCCCGACGTGGTGGCGAAGAGGCCGAGGAAGATCGCCTCCAACATGAACAACCAGAGCACCTGGCGGCGTCGGAGTCCGATCGCGCGCATCGTGCCGATCTCGCGGGTGCGCTCGCGCACGGTGTTGAACATGGTGTTGGAAATGCCGATGGCGATGATGATGAGCAGGATCGAGGAGATGAACACCGTCACGATGTCGAAGGCAGCCACGGTGTACATCAGGAAGCTCACCTCGTCCGACCAGGTAGTGAGGTCGAGCTTCTGCCCGGTCCAGTCCTCGCCGCCGACCACCTCGAACTTCATCCAGAAGGGCACGGGCTGGTAGTCCATGAGCGCGTATCCCTCTTGCGCCAGGGTGGTGCGGAGCGAGGTCATCGCGTTCTCGGACTCGTTGATGTCGTCGAGGTACACCCACAGGGCGCCGGTGGTGTCGCCCTTGAGCGAGTAGAGCTTCTTGAGCGAGGGCTCGTCGATGATCGCCGACCAGCTCGAGAGCATGCCCATGTCGCGCGCGATGGCCACGACGGTGACGTCGAGGGTGTTGCTGCGGCCGTCGGACTGCTCGGTGACGATGGTCACGAGGTCGCCCACGTCGACCTCCAGTCGCCGGGCGTGCGAGGCAAAGAGGATCAGCGCGTTGGGCTCGCCGATGCGCGTGGCATCGCCCACCACCTCCGGTCCGCCGCCCTCCACGTAGGCGGAGCGAGGCGCGAGCTGCAGGGTGTCGGCGAAGCCGGGCTCGTCGGCGAGGGTCACGCCCGAAAGGGAGGCCTGCACCGAGCCGCCGGGACCGACGATCTTGCCCCAGCCGCGGCCGCGGGCCACGACGTGGTCGAGCCCGGGGGTCCTGGCCTCGACGATCGCGCGGACCTTGCTGACGTCGGTGACCAGGGGCGCGCCGAGCGTGGGGGAGGGCTTGTAGAAACCTGCGACCACGACGTGCCCGGAGGAGAGCGTGGTGGCCGACTGGACGAGGTTGTCGGAGATGCCCGCGCTGATGGACAGCAACAGCACGAGCAGCGTGGTGACGAGCCCGATGGCCGTGGACAAGAGCAGCGTGCGACGACGCGCTTGCACGAGGTTTCGCAGGGCGATGCTGGCGAGCACCATGGGCTACTCCTTCGACTGCAGTGCGACCACGGGCGGCACGCCGGCGGCCAGGATGGCGGGGTAGAGGGTGGCGAGCACGCTCACGGCGCTGACGAGGCCCACGCCGAGGCAAACCTCGCCAAGGCCGATGCTCGGGTAGAGGAAGGGACCGCCGAAGAGGATGCTGAACATGTCGACGCCCGCGGGGATGCCGGCGCTGCCCAGCCATCCCACCAGGGCCGCCGCCCCGGCGCTGCCGACGAGCGCGGCGGCGATGGCGACGAGCAGGGTCTCGAGGACGAAGAGGGTGACGACGAAGCTCTTCTTCGCCCCCACGGCGCGCATGGTGCCGATCTCGGCGGTGCGCTCCATGGTGGCCATCACCAGCGCGTTGTTGATGATCACCATCGACACCAGGAACATGACGCCCACGGCGATGATCATCACGACCTGCACGACACTGACGAGCTGGCCGATCATCCCGGCGGCGGTGCGCCAGTCGACGACCTGCAGGGGAAGCCCAGCCTTGTCGATCGCGGCCTGCAGGGCGGCCTGTCCCTCGGGCACCCGCGACGGGTCCTTGAGCCGGATGGCGGCGTTGAGCGCCAGGCCGCTGTCGAGTTGCTCCGGCGGGTAGGTGTCTGACACTCGGGCGTCGATGGCGCCAAAGCTGAGCGCGTCGAGGGCGGCGAAGCCGTCGCCGCTCGTCACCGTGTTCTCGACGCCACTGCCGCCACCGAAGAGCGCGTCCTCGATGTTCTCGGTGCCCACGTCGCGCGCGCCCACCGAGGCCTTGATGTCGGCCAGCTCGGCGCGCTGGCTGTCCGTCATCTTGCCGTAGAGGTCGCGGAAACTCACCAGGTCGATGAGCGTGTTCGCGTCGGTCATCATCTCGCGGCCGGCGTAGCCCCTGGTCCGGTAGATGCCCGCGAAGCGGACGTTGAGCGACTTGAGGTAGCCGGACCTGGTGAAGGCCCGGAGCGGGAGCGTGTCGCCCACCTTGATGTCGTAGAGGCGAATGTTGGGGGCGATCTCCTTGTAGAAGAACGCATACCGCGACTCCAGGTTCTCATCTGTCACCGCGAGGAAGGCCTTGAGCAAGGAGGCCATGTCGCCCTCGATGCCGCCAACCTGGGCCCGGATCTCCGGCTCGAGCGCGTCGGCCACCGCCGGGTCGAGCTGGTAGAGGATGCGGCGGTACTGCCGGCTGTTCCGTTGCACGCGGTCGAAGAGCACGCCGCTGGTACCGATGCTCTCGCCGTCGAGCCGCACCTCGTCGCGGATCTGGTCGAGCTCGCGCGCGACCGTGTTCTTCATCCACAGCTGGTAGTAGTTCTCGGGGATGAGCAAGCCCCGCTCCCCGCGCGCGGGGACGGCGCCTTCCACCAGCTCGAACTTGGTGAAGCTCCGGGTGAAGGCGTCGAGATCGGCACCGACCAGCCGGAGGTAGATCATCTTGCCATCGGTGGCCAGGGGCGCGAGGTGGCTGTCCATCCAGTCGAGGGTGGGGATGGGGCTGGCGGCGAACTCGGCGGGGAAGGTGTCAGACGTGACCCGGGCCAGCGTGGCGCGGTCTTCCGCGAGCTTGGCAGTGTCGCTGGTGAGCTCCTCGATGTTGTCCATCTCGGGGGCAAGGTCGCTGGCGATGCGGCGGGCGCGGCCGAGGAGCACCTCGGCCTTCGCGGTGTCGCCCGCGTTCACGGCGCTGCGCAGCTCGCCGAGCACGATGTCGATATCGTTGCCACCAAACACGGTGGACTGGCCGATGCCCATGGGGATCACCGTGGCGACCTCGGGCACCGTGGCC
>VGRQ01000280.1 GCA_016875315.1 Deltaproteobacteria bacterium
CTTGCCCTCGCGCTTGTGCCGGATCTTCTCCTGCAAGCGGCGAATTCCCATGAACAGCGCATCGGGATTGGGCGGGCAGCCGGGCACGTAGACGTCGACCGGCATGAAGGTGTCGACGCCGGGGACGACGCTGTAGATGTCGCGATAGAAGTCGCCCGAGATCGCGCATGAGCCCATGGCGATCGCCCACTTCGGCTCGGGCATCTGGTCCCACAGCTTCTTCACGCGCGGGGCCATCTTCACGGTGATGGTGCCGGCGATCACCATCACGTCGCACTGCCGCGGCGTGCCGCGCGCGATGGTGCCGATGCGGTCGAGGTCGAAGCGCGAGCAGGCCGCCGCCATGAACTCGATCCCGCAGCAGGACGTGGCCATGGGAAACACCCACAGCGCGTTGGTGAGGCCCCAGGTGAGCACCCGGTCGGCCGTGGTGAGGCCCACGTCGGCCCCGGGAAAGCGCTCCAGCGCCTCGTACAGGGGGTGGACGAAGGACTCGTTTTCCTCGTTCACTGCCAAGTGAGCGCTCCCTTGCGAACCGCGTAGGCCCAGCCGAGAAGCAGGATGCCGAGGAAGACGAACATCTCGACCATCACCACCAGGCCGCCGCCCTCGATGTTCAGCGCCCAGGGCAGGAGGAACGCGGCCTCCACGTCGAAGACCACGAACACCAGCGCGACGACGTAGTAGCGCGGGTGAAAGCGCACCCAGGCGAGGCCGTCGGGCTCCTCGCCGCACTCGTAGGTGAGGCCCTGCGTCGGCGGCACCTCGCGTGCTCGCACCGCGAGGAACTTCGCGGCGATCAACGTCCCGAGCGCGACGGCGGCCGCGACGGCGGTGAAAGCGATGGCGGCGAGTCCAGCGGGCGACACGGCAGGCGAACCAGCGGGGGGAGGGGAAGGGAGCCCTTGCGAGCGCGCAAAGCTATGCCGTGTTCTGCCATGTCGCGAGGGGGCGCGCCTCGATTCCCGCGCGGTTAGGAGACGGATGTGCAGAAGCAGATCACCATTCTCGGCCGGAACTACACGCTGAAGGCCGACAACGGCGAGGAGCTGGAGGCGGCGGCCGCCGACATCGACCGCCGGATGCGCCTGTTGACCGACCGGAAGAACGGGGTCGACCCGTACACCGCCGCGATGCTCACCTCGCTGAACCTCGCGAGCGAGCTGCGAGCCGTCAAGCGCGGCTATCGTGAGCGCCTGGAAGCCATGGAACGAAACGCCGCCGCCGTCGAGGCCGTGCTCGCCGCTGCCGTCGCGGAAGACAGCACCGTCCCGGGCGGGGCCGAGGAGGAAGCATGATCGACACGCTGGCCAACAAGGTGAACGAGGGCGTGGAGCAGGCCACCCGGTACATGGAGAAGGTCGCGAGCCAGCGCACCAACAGGGTCGTCGGCGCGGTGCTCGCCGTGCCCTCGTGGACGGTGCTCGGCCTCGCCAGGTGGCTCGACCCGAACCCCCAGGGCTACGGCACCCACCTGCAGCTCGGGATGAGCGAGTGCACGATGATGCACTTCACCGGCTACCCCTGCCCGATGTGCGGGATGACCACCACCTTCGCGCTCTACGCCGACCTGCGCGTGGTCGACGCCCTCTTGAACCAGCCCTTCGGCCTCGTGCTCTTCGGCACCACGGTGGCGATGGCGGTGATCGGCGCGCTCGACGTCGCGACCGGCCGCGGCTACTGGAAGCGCGCCCTCGCCTGGGTCGATCGGCGAGAAACCAAGGTCGCCGCCGTGCTGTTGCTCGGCATGCTCGGCGGGTGGATCTACAAGGTGTTCCAGGTCCACCCCGAGTTGCTCGGCTAGGATGGGCGAGCGCTCGGGCGGGTAGCCGACCCGGATCGGCATCGGTCGCCCGACCGCTGTGAAAGTTGGCGCGGGGATTGCATGAGGGGCGCGCATGAGCACCCCCGTTCACGCCTACGGCTACGAGATGGTGGCACCCGGCGCGCCGCCGCGGCGTACCCTGCGTCATTTCACCGGCCTCGCCTACGACGAGGCCCTGATCGAGGTGGCCGGCTGTGGCATCTGCCACACCGACCTGGGCTTTCTCGACCACGGCGTGCGCACGCGGCACGCCCTGCCCCTGATCCTGGGGCACGAGATCAGCGGCGTGGTGCAGGCCGCCGGACACCAGGCCACCCACCTCGTGGGCCGACCGGTCGTGGTGCCGGCGGTGATCCCCTGCGGGAAATGCCCCGAGTGCAAGGCCGGGCGCTCGATGATCTGCAAGCACCAGGTGTTCCCGGGCAACGATCGCGACGGCGGCTGGGCCTCCCACGTGGTGGTCCCCGCGCACGCGCTCTGCGAGGTGCCCGGCGCTTCGACCGACCCTGACGAACCCCTTCCCGGGCAGCCCGAGCTCACCCTGCGACACCTCGCGGTGATCGCCGACGCGGTGTCCACCCCGTTCGCTGCGCTCACGCGAGCCAACGTGGGCGAGGGCGACGTGGTCATCGTCGTCGGCCTCGGCGGCGTGGGTGGCTACTGCGCGCAGATCGCGGCGGCGCTCGGCGCCTTCGTGGTCGGCCTCGACGTCAGCGAGGCCAAGCTCGCGATGGCGGCCTCGCTCGGCTGTGGCCTCGCGCTCGACCCGCGCGCGGACGATGCGAGGGCGCTGAAGAAGCGGATCGGCGAGTGGGTGGCGGCGCAAGGGGGTGCCAGCACGCGCTGGGTGATCGCCGAGTGCAGCGGCACCGTCCCCGGCCAGCGCACCGCCTGGGGCCTGCTCGTGCACGGCGCCAAGCTCCTCGTCGTCGGGTACACGATGGACAGCATCGAGCTGCGCCTGTCCAACCTGATGGCCTTCGACGCCGAGGCCATCGGGAACTGGGGTTGCCCGCCGGAACTCTACCCGGCCGTCGTCCGCCTCGTGCTCGACGGCAAGATCGACCTCGCCAGCCACACCGTCTTCCGGCCTCTCGACAACCTCGTCGAGGCCCTCCACGACGTGCGCACCCACGCCGAGGCGCGCCGCGTGGTGCTCGTCCCCTAGCTCCCGGAGCCTTCGCGAATGTTTCCCTGGAAGAACCACGATCTCGTCGACCACGCCTTCACGCACGTCCGCCTGGAGCACCGGCCAGTCCACCGGCCCGGCGGTGCCGAGGCCGAGGGGCTGCACGCGTCGTGGATCGTGCTCGACAACCCGCAGCAACTCAACAGCTACACCACCGAGGCGATCAAGGAGGTGATCCTCGCCTTCCGGGCGGCCAGCAACGACCGGGCCTGCGTGGCGGTGGTCTTCACCGGGGCCGGCGACCGGGCCTTCTGCACCGGGGGCAACACCAAGGAGTACGCCGAGTACTACGCGGGTCGTCCCGAGGAGTACCGCCAGTACATGCGGCTCTTCAACGACATGGTGTCGGCGATCCTCGAGTGTGACAAGCCGGTCATCTGCCGCGTCAACGGCATGCGCATCGGCGGGGGACAGGAGATCGGCATGGCCTGCGACTACTCGATCGCCCAGGACCTTGCGCGCTTCGGGCAGGCGGGGCCTCGCCACGGCAGCGCGCCCGACGGCGGCGCCACTGACTTCCTGCCGCTGTTCGTGGGCGTGGAGCACGCGATGCTGTCGTGCACCGCCTGCGAGCCCTGGAGCGCCCACAAGGCCTTCCGGCTCGGGTTGCTGACAGACGTGGTCCCGGCGCTCCGCGTGGGCGGCGACTACGTGGCCAACCCGCTCGTCCACCACGACGGTGTCGATGCCTACGGCCGACCCCGGGCCGGCGAGTACAAGGCCGGGGCCGAGGCCGACGAGGCGAGAGCGATGTTGGCGAGCGGCAAGGTCGACCTCGCGCTGCTCGACGCCACCGTCGACGCGCTGTGTACCAAGCTCTTGATGACCTTCCCGGGCTGCCTGTCAAAGACCATCGAGTCGATCCGCAAGCACAAGCTGGCGTGGTGGGACAAGAACCGGGAAACCAACCGCGCGTGGCTCGGCTTGAACATGATGACCGAGGCCAACGCCGGTTTCCGGGCCTTCAACGATGGCAAGGGACGCGACCGCGAGGTGGACTTCCCGGCGCTGCGTCGTCGCCTCGCCGAGGGCGAGCCCTGGGGCGAGGCCCTGATCATGGCGGTGGGTCCCGACGGCATGCGGCGGCGCGAGTGAGCGGGCCGGTTCGCCTCGAGTGGGCCCACGGCGACGCGGTGGCGCGGGTGATCCTCGCGCGCCCGCGCGCCAACGTGATGGACAGCGCCATGATCGACGCGATTCGCTCGACCGTCGCCGAGATCGGCACCCGTCCCGACCTCAAGCTGATCGTGTTCGAGGGCGAGGGGCCGAACTTCAGCTTCGGCGCGGCGGTGGCCGAGCACCTCCCCGGCGAGGTGGACCGGATGTTGCCGAAGTTCCACGCGCTGTTCTTCGAGCTGGAGGAGCTGGGCGTGCCCACGGCGGCGGCGGTGCGCGGTCATTGCCTCGGCGGCGCGGCGGAGCTGGTGACGGTCTGCGGCTTCGTCGCGGCCGCCCCGGGCGCGCACATCGGTTTCCCCGAGGTGACACTGGGTGTCTTCCCCCCGGTGGCGGCGGTGGCGCTCCGCTGGCGTACCGGCGGCGCCGTGGCCACGCGCATGGTCGTGACCGGCGACCCGGTGAGCGCCGAACTGGCGGCGCGCCACGGCCTCGTCGACGAGATCGCCGACGACCCGCGCGACGCGGTGGATCGCTGGTACAGCGCGCACCTCGGGGGGCTGTCGGCGGTGGGCTTGCGCTACGCCTGGCGAGCCTCGCGGGCGCCTTTCCTCTCGGCCCTCCGGCACGAGCTGCCGAAGCTCGAGAGCTTGTACCTCGACGACCTGATGAGGTGCGCCGACCCGGTGGAGGGGCTGCGCGCGTTCATGGAAAAACGCCAACCCGAGTGGAGGCACGCGTGAGCCGAGAGTCGATCGTCAAGCAGGCCCGTGAGCTGTACGAGGACATCGATCTCGCCTCGGTGAGCGCGCGGGTGCGCGCCGGGAAGAAGGCGGTGGGCTACCTGCCGGTCTACGCGCCGCGCGAGGTGATCCACGCGTGTGGCATGCTCCCGGTGGGCGTGCACGGGGGCGGAGATCAACTGGAGATCATCCGGGGCGACGCCTACTACCAGTCGTATATCTGTCACCTGCCGCGCTCGGTGGTGGAGCTGGCGCTCTCGGGACGGCTGGACTGTCTCAGCGGCATGCTCTTCCCGTCCACGTGTGACGTCATCCGCAACCTCTCGGGCGCCTGGCAGGTGCTCAAGCCCGACACCTACGTGCGCTACCTCGATCTTCCACAGGGCGGCGCGCCCGAGGCGATGACCGAGTTCTGGGCGGAGGAGCTGCGCGTGTTGCACCGCGACCTCGCCCGGCTCGCCGGGGTGGAGCTGAGCGAGGACCGTCTCCGCGACAGCATCGCCCTCTACAACCGGGTGCGCGAGGTGGTGCGCGCCCTGTACCGCGCGCGCCGCGAGTACCCCGAGCGCGTGCCGAGCGAGGAACTCTACCTCGTGCTCCGCGCCGGGGAGCTGATGCCCCCGGAGGAATTCCTCGAGTTCGGGGCGGCCTACCTCGCCGAGGTCGATGCCTCGACCGCCAGCCCGCGCGACAACAGCCGGGTGGTTGTGGTGGGCGCCTTCTGCGAGCAGCCGCCGCTGGGCCTGATCAAGACCCTGGAGCGAGCCGGCTGCTACATCGTCGACGACGACTTCCTCGTCGGCAACCGCACGATCACCCGTCCCGTGGCGACGGAGGGCGACCCCTACGTGGCGCTCTCGGCCGCGGTGGTACACCACGCGGTGAAGTGCCCGGTCTTCTACGAGCCCGACCCGGGCGGCAAGAAGCGGGTGGTCCCCGACCTCGCGCGCGAGGCCCGCGCCGACGGGGTCATCTTCGCGGCGCCGAGCTTCTGCGACCCGGCCTTGCTCGACCGGCCGATGCTGCGCGCGGGCGCCGAGGCGGCGGAGGTGCCCTGCATCGCCTTCAAGTACAGCGAGAACACGGGCCAGTTCCAGCAATTCCGCGAGCAAGCGGGCACGTTCTCCGATGCCATCAAACTGTGGGGAGGTCGCTAGTGTCCAAGGACCGCTCGATGGAGATCCAGAAGGAGATGATCGCCGGGCATTTCCGGCGGCTCGAGGCTGCCCCGGACACTGGCGAGAAGGTGGTGTACACCTTCGTTCCCGGCAACCTCACCGAGTTGATCCGCAGCTTCGGGGCGCTTCCCCTGTTGCCCGAGATCAACGCCTTGCAGTCGGGGATGCGGCAGAAGTCACGCGGCTACATCGCCGAGGCCGAGAAGGTGGGCCACTCCGAGGACGTGTGTACCTACGTCAAGTGTGACATCGGCATGGCGCGGCAGGGCAACGTGGGCCCCACGGGAACTCGGCTTCCCAAGCCCGACTTGCTGCTCCTGAGCTACACCGGCTGCTACACCTTCATGAAGTGGTTCGAACTATTGCGCGAGCAATACGACTGTCCCACGGTGTTCTTGCAGGTGCCCTACCAGGGCGATGGGCACATCTCGGCGGCCCAGCGCGACTACATGGTCAAGCAGATTCGCGACACGGTGGTGCCGGCGCTGGAGCAGGTGACGGGTCGCAAGTACGACGAGCATCGCATGCGCGAGGCGCTCGAGAAGAGCCGCCGCATGGAGGACGACCTCGTGGCGGTGTTGCACAGCGCCAAGCGTC
>VGRQ01000281.1 GCA_016875315.1 Deltaproteobacteria bacterium
CGCCCGCGCGGCGGCTGCCCCCATCGTCCGGTGGTAGAGCGCGGCGTCGGCCGGCGCCAGCGGCTCGGTGACACACGGCAGCATCGCGGCCGCCCGCCCCGGCGCGTCGTGATCGCGGGCTGCGAGCAGCAGCTCTGCCGCGAGATCGGCCGCAGAGTAGGCGGTGTCGCAGGCCCAGGCTGCGGCGAGCAGGCCGACTACCATGCCCCGCTCGCCCCGCCGTTGGCCCCCGCGTCGGCCCGGGTGCGGTCGGTGTCGCTCACCGCTGGGTCGCCGCCGTCGATGGCCGGAGAGTCGCTGGCGAGCACGAAGCTGTCGTTGTCTGGGTTGCCGTCGCAGCTCACCGAGTAGGGACTGGTGACGCTGGTCGTCACGTCGTCGCCCTCGGCCACGCCGTCGCCCAGGGCCGTGCCGCTCGGGAGCGCCAGGGCGCTGTACTGGATGCGCATGGTGCCGTCGGTCGACAGGAGGGCCACGGTGCCGTCGCCCACCACCACCACGCTGTCGAGGTCGGCCAGCGAACCGGCCACGCCGCCCACGGCGCTCCCCGCCCGGGCGGAGCTGTCGAGGACGAGGTCGGCAAACGACACCTCGATCTCGGCATAGGCACTCCCCAGGTAGATCCCACCGCCCGCGGCGCTGGCGCTGTTGCACCAGCTGCGGAAGCGATCGAGGGCGACGCTCCCCTCGCCCGCGTAGAGCCCGCCCCCGTAGGTGGCCTCGTTGCCGGTGATCTCCACCTCCTCGAGCGTGAGCGTGCTGTTGCCCTCCACGTAGATGCCACCGCCCTCTTCCGCGAAGTTGCCAGCGATCCGGACGCCGCCGAGCGCCAACGGGCCCTCGCGCACGCACACGCCCCCGCCCCGGCTCGTGAGGTTCACCGCCGTGCCTGCGCTGTCGCTGCCCGAGGCCGCGGCCGGCAGCGTCGAGTCCTCAATGACCAGGTCGCTGGCGGTCAGGACGGGACCGTCCACGTAGAGGCCACCGCCGCAGGCGATCCAGTCCTCGCCCGTCGACGTGGTCTCCTCGATCGGAAAGCCGGTGCCGCCCCGGAGCGTGAAGCCGGAGAGCGTGACGGCGTTGCTGCCCTCGGCCTCGACCACCGGCGCGCAGCCGGCGGGCCAGGTGGCGATCGAGCACTCGGGGCTACCCGCGTCGATGATGGTGGTGGCGGAGCCGTCGGTGCCCACGAGAGACAGGCTGCGCGCGCCCACGCTGATCGTCTCGGCGTAGGTGCCCGGCCCCACGTACACGCAGGAACCGCCGGCGCTGAGCGCGCGGCCGATGCTGGCGTAGGGGTCGTCGTCGAGGCCCGTGGCCGTGTCGGACCCGGTGACCGCCACCCACCGCGGGCTGGCGGTACTGCTGTCGTTGCAGTCGAGGCTGTTGTCCACGTAGTTGGTGGGCGGGCCGTAGCAGCTGTTGGTCTTCGACGAGGCGTTGCCGTAGCCGTCGCCGTCGCTGTCGCGGTAGTAGGTCTGGTAGTCGGTGTAGCCGTCGCAGTCGTTGTCGATTCCGTCGTAGCAGCTCTCGGACGCCAGGGAGGAGCGCGCCGGGTCGTTGTCGTCGCAGTCGCCGCCGGACTCCACGCCGGTGCCCTCGCAGGCCCGGATCGGCAACAGCGGGTTGCCGTCGCCGTCGCCGTCGCTGTCGATATACGCCAGGTCTTCGTCGTCGATGCCGTCGCAGTTGGTGTCGATCCCGTCGTCGCAGTCTTCCGCCGCCCCGGGGTAGGCCAGCGGGTTGTCGTCGTCGCAGTCGCCCGCCACCTCTGCGAATCCTGCCTCGCTCTCGCAACTGTCCCGGTAGTCGCGGTCCTGGCCGTATCCGTCGCCGTCGTCGTCGCGGTACACCCGCGTGGCCACGCCATCGTCGATCTTCCCGTCGCAGTCGTTGTCGAGGCCGTCGCAGGACTCTGGGTTGCCCGGGAAAGACAGCGGCTGGTCGTCGTCGCAGTCGCCGCCGAGGGGGGCCGCGCCCTCCGGGGGCACGCAGGCATACACCGCCTGGTCGCTCTGCCCGTAGCCGTCGCCGTCGGCGTCGGCGTAGTAGCGTTCGATGGGGTAGCCCTCGTCGGTGTCGCTGTCGCAATCGTTGTCGATCGCGTCGCAGGCCTCCACCGCGCCGGGGAAGATCGCCGGGTCGACGTCGTTACAGTCACCGGACTCGAGGCTCCAGCCCTCGGGCACCCCGCAGGACTCCGCCTCCAGCTCGGCGCGACCAAAGCCGTCGCCGTCGTCGTCGCCGTACACCCGGACCGGATCGAAGGCGGTGGGGTCGTGGTCGTCGCAGTCCCAGGGAAACTCCACGCCGTCCCCATCGGGATCGAGCCGCTGGTTCCAGTCCTCCATGGTGATGGGGCCGCAGCCCCAGAGGCCAGGCGGGATCAACAGCGCGAGGAGGGCCGGCCGCGATCGCATCGATGCATCGTATCCGGGATCCGCGTGCTAGAGTCGGTCGATGTGGTTGTTCATCACCATGATCGCCTGCGACCACGGCGACTACGGCCTGGCGAGGGACGGCGGCGCCGACGGTGTCGTGCCCCTCATCGAGCTCGACCCGATGACGGTCGATCTCGGCGCCCACGCCGAGGGAGAAACGGCCACCGCCACGGTGACCATCCACAACCGGGGGGAAACGCCGCTGGAGCTGAGCAACGTCTACATCGACGGCAACAGCGCGTTCACGCTCCTCTCCGAGTGGCCCGAGAGCATCCTGCCGAGCACCCACGCCGAGGTGGAGGTGGCCTTCACCGCCAGCAGCAACCGGCAATCGGCCTACCTCACCGTCGAGAGCAACGCCCCGGCCGACCCGGTCATCAGCGCCACGCTCAAGGGCGAGGGCCTCTACCCCGCCCTCCGCGTCTTGCCCGACCCCTACTACATGGGCAGCGCCGAGCCCTCCTGCCCGAAGTCGGGGCAGGTGGAGATCGTCAACGCCGGCACCGCCGACCTCGAGGTGCAGAGCCTCGTCCTGGTGGGCGCGGGCTTCGAGATCGAGGCCGAGATCGAGTTCCCCTTCACGCTCGCCCCCGAGGCCTCGGTGCCGGTGAGCCTCGGCTTCCTCGGCAGCGAGCCCGGCAGCGTGGAGGCCACGCTCTACGCCACCTCCGACGACCCCGCCGGGGTGCGGCAGACTCCGGTGAAGCTCACGGTGGAAGAGCCGCCCGTGGAGGCCAGCGACTACTTCGTGCAGCCGGGCGGCCCCTACGACGCCACCGACATCTTCGTGTATGTCGACCAGTCCGGCTCGATGGGCGACGACCAGGCCCGGCTCGCCAGCAACTTCCAGGACTTCGCCGACACGCTCGACGCGCTGTTGCTCGACTGGCAGCTGATGGTGAGCACCGCCGACAGCGGCTGCCACAACGGCGACATCCTCTCCCCCTACGTGGCCGACGCCAACGCCCAGTTCACCGCTGCCGTGCGCGGCGGCGGGGGCAACGACACCGAGGCTGGGCTCACCATCGCCCGGGAGGCATTGGAGACGGCCGGCGGCAGCGGCTGCAACGCGGGCTTCCTGCGCGACGAGGCCAAGACGATGGCGGTGCTGGTGTCCGACGAGCCCGAGCAGTCTCGCGACAGCTGGAGCACCATGGTCGACAGCATCCTCGACCTCGCACCGCTCACCTCGGTCGTGGCCATCGTGGGCCCCGTCCCCGGGGGCTGCAGCACGGCGGCCCCGGGCACCGGCTACGTCGAGGCCGCCACCGCCACCGGCGGCGACTCGCTGAGCATCTGCGAGACCGACTGGGGCACCTACTTCCAGGGCATCGCCTCGCTGGCCAGCGAGGCGCCGAAGGACCGCCTGGTGCTGAGCTGGACGCCCAACCTCTCGACGCTCGAGGTGACCATCGACGGCGAGCCCACCTACGCCTGGACCTACGACCCGGCCACCAACGCCGTCATCTTCTCGACGATCCCCGAGGTGGGCGCCCGCGTGGAGGCCACCTACCACGTGCAGAGCGACTGCGACTGAGGGCCAGGGCAACCGCGGCGAGCCAGCCCGGACCAGCGCCCGTGTTGCAGGTGGCGGGACCGCCGAGGAGCCGCTGGTCGTCGCAGTCGGCGTAGCCGTCGCCGTCGATGTCGAACCGGGGACGGTCGGGCAAGAGCGGGCAGGTGTCACACGCGTCGCCCCGGCCGTCGTAGTCACGATCGACCTGGTCGGCGTTGGGGGTGCCCACGCAGTTGTCGCAGGCGTCGCCGAGCGCGTCGCCGTCGTCGTCGCGCTGCTCCTCGTTGGGAATCCAGGGGCAGATGTCACACCCGTCGCCCACCCCGTCGCCGTCGCTGTCGGCGTTGGTGTAGTCGGGGTAGTCCGGGCAGAGATCGCAGAGGTCGCCGAGGGTGTCGCCGTCGGCATCGGCCTGGTCGACGTTGGCCACGCTCGCGCAGTTGTCGCACTCGTCGCCGAGACCGTCGTAGTCGCTGTCGATCTGCTGCGGGTTGTAGATGCTCACGCAGATGTCACACTCGTCGCCCACCAGGTCGACATCGTAGTCGGCCTGGCCTGGATTGTAGATGGGCGGGCAGTTGTCACACTCGTTGCCGAGCAGGTCGCCGTCCGCGTCGGCCTGGTCGGGGTTGGCCACGTCGGGGCAGTTGTCGCAGGCGGTGCCCACGTCGTCGCAGTCCTGGTCTTCCTGGTCGAGGTTGGGCACTTCCGGGCAGTTGTCGCAGGCGAAACTCACGCTCAGGTCGGTCATGCCATCGGGGCCGGTGAAACTCGTGGAGCCGTCTGACAGGCCGTCCTCGTCGATGTCGTAGCCGAGCACGAACACGCCGCAGCCGTACGAGGCGTAGTCGTAGTACCAGTCGGCCGTCGGGTACATGTTGCCGTCGCCGTCTACCCGCGCCGCGCACTCCGGGTCGGACGCGTCGACGGAGATCTCGTCGTCCCAGTCCACGTTGTTGCAGTTGAGGTCTTGCTCGAGGGTGGTGTTGCCACAGGGCGCGGCCAGGGCGAGGCTCAATAGGACGATCACAGGTCTTCCTCCTCGCTCGGGGGCGGTGCAGGCGGCGGGGGCGGCGCCGGCGTGACGGCGGTGCCGGGCTCGCCCGACCAGGGGATCACGATGCTACCGGGCAGGGTGGGCGCGCCCTCGCCGGGGGCGAGGAGGCGCACGATTCGGAAGACCACGCGGCGATTGGCGGCGAGGTCCCCCTCGGCGGCGCCCTTCCGGGTGGGTTCCACCTCGCCCATGCCGGTGTAGCTGATGCGGTCGGGGTGTACGCCGCTGGCCACCAGCGCCTCCCACACGGCGCGGGCGCGGCGGGCGGACAGGTCGTAGTTGTAGATGAAGGAGCCCTCCTCGCTGGCGTGGCCCGCGATGACCACGTGCAGGATGCGCCCGTCGGTGCGCAACAGGTGCGCCACCGCCGACAGCGTGGGCCGCGACTCGGGCAGGATCACGTCCTTGGCGAACTCGAACTGGATGGGATCGCGGATGGCGATCTCCTCGTCGTCTACCCGCGCGAGCTGGCCCTCCTCCCAGGTCTTCACCGGCTCCACCGCCACCTCCCGCGGCGGCGGCGGCGGGATCTCCTCCACGTCGACGAGCCCCGGGCCGGGATCGATGACCGCCTCGACCGGACGCTTCGCCTCCCCCACGAGCCAGCGCAATTCGGTGAAGCCGCGGTAGGTGGCGGCGCCCACGCCCCCGGAGAGGCCGAGCCCACCGCCGACCACGAGATCGAAGCCGCGGCCGGGGTGACCGGACAGCCCGAGCAACATCTCGGAGGGCCGGCTCGACAGGTCGCCCGGCGACGCGAGCGCGAGCCGGCCGAGCAAGCCATAGTCGAGCACGAGGCGCCCGGGGACGATGTCGAGCCCGAGGTGCAAGGCCGAGGTGAGCTCGGTGCTGGGGGTGTAGTGCAGGTCGGTGGTCTCGGCCGGCCGGGCGAGGAGGCCGATATCCGCCGTGCTGGCGATGCGTCCGGTACGCCACGTGCCCACCGCCGCCAGGGCCGGGCGCACGTAGGCCTCGGACACCCAGGCGTCGCGGTTGCCGGTGGGCCAGTAGATGTCGGCGCGCAGGAGCAGCCCGCCGCGAGGGCCGCGCCACAGCCCGGCGCGCGCGGTGGTGGAGAGGTCGCCCACGGCGGCGCCGTCGGCCGTGTAGGCCAGGGCGTCGGAACCGTAGGAGAAAGAGCCGGGCATCACCACGCCGAAGTCGAGCCAGCGGGTGGCACCCACGCCCAGGCCCACGCTGCCTTGCACGCGCTCGCCCACCGCCGCGCCGGCGTAGGCGTGCTCGAAGTAGTACACCACCGGCTCCGCCTCGTACTGGGCCAGCCCGAGCACGCGCATCCGTCCCGCGGGGAGCGTGTCGACGCTGTCGGCCCCGCCGAAGCTGTCGCGACCGAGCCGGGCGCGCAACAGCTCCACGTCTACATCCGCCTCGGCGGCGAGAAGCGCGGTCGCGGCGAGGACGAGCGTCACCGGCGAAACGTATCCGCGATCGCGTTAGATCGCCCCGTGCTCCTCCTCTCGCTGGCGTCCTGGGCCCTCGCGGATGCCCCGCCCGACGCCGCCCGCGCGCGCTACGAGTCGCTCCACCTCGCGCGCACCCACGAGCTGCGCTGGCGCGTGGTCGACGGCCGCGGGGTGGAGATCGACGTGGATCGCTGGGCCTACCTCACCG
>VGRQ01000282.1 GCA_016875315.1 Deltaproteobacteria bacterium
GGCCGCATCGCCCGCGTCCACAACGCCACCAACGGCCGCACCCGCGCAGGCTACACCGCCGTCGCCGCCCCGCCAACCGCCACGGTCGGCGCCGGTCTCGCCGGTGTCGCCCAACTCGCCGGCCGCGGCAGCGAGGGCCGGAGGTCCCGAGTCGGGGGCCACCACCGCGCCAACCCTCTCGCCCTCCTTGCTCGAGCGCGTGCGCGAGGAGTTGGCCTTGCGGCACTACTCGAGGCACACCGCGCGCGCCTACCTCAGCGCGCTCCGGGCGTGGCTCGCGTGGATCGCGCCGGTGTTCCCCCGCGAGGCGGGAAGCGAGTCGATCCGAGCCTTCCTCGTCGAGATGGCGGAGGCGGGGTTGTCGCGCGCGCGCATCGACCAGGCGGTGTCGGCCCTCCGCTTCCTCTACGTCGAGCTCTACGGCCGCCGGGATGCGTCGGCCTTCGACGTGCCCCGCCCGCGTCGCGAGTCTACCCTGCCGCGGGTGCTGTCCCGGCCCGAGATCCTCCGCCTGGCCGACGCCTGCACCAACCGCAAACACCGAGTCGTCATCCTGCTGATGTACGCCGCTGGCCTGCGCGTCTCCGAGGCGGCCGCCATCAAGATTCGCGACGTCGACTTCGAGCGGAACACTCTTTTCGTCCGCGGCGGCAAGGGGCGCAAGGACCGGATCACCGTGCTGAGTCCTGTCCTCGGCGGCGACCTCACCTGGCTCGCCGATGGGCGCCCGGCGCAGAAGGCTCTCTTTGCCGCCGAGAACACGGGCGAGCAGCTCTCCGTGCGAACCCTGCAGCACGTGGTCGAGCGGGCAGCACGCCGGGCCGGCCTCGAGGGGCGGGTGAGTTGTCACACGCTGCGTCACTCGTTTGCCACCCACCTGCTCGAGAGCGGGGTCGACATCCGGTTCATCCAGGACTTGCTCGGGCACGCCCGCATCGAGACGACCAGTCGCTACACCCATGTCCGCAACCCTGCCGCGATCCGCATCATGAGCCCCTTGTAGCGAGACAGTCGATGTCCACCTTCCCGCTGAATGCCAGCCTGCTGGCGCGTGACCGAGCGATCGACGCGCTCGTGCCCCCACCCGCCGGCCCGAGCACGGTTGGCGTTCGCCGCCAGGTGCGGGCGCGAGCGCCGAGCACTTGCCCTGCGGTCCTGGCCCTGGCGCCTTCTCGGGCCAACCCAGGCCACGAGCGGTCGCCGGTGGCGCCCCCGAGGCGCAGGCGCCGAGCGTGCCGCGACCGCGGCCCCTCCCGGTACATGCCCGCCCGTCCGTCCTGCCTGCTGATATCGACCCTGAGGGGGGTGTTGACAGTTCCGCGAGTCCCCCGCGGACACCGCCGCGCTCTCGCCCAGCCGCACCGGACGCATCCTCGCCCGGGGCCGGTACCCCCGGCTGTCGCGCTACCCGCCCTCGATGCTCGCGAAGAAGCGGGCGCTGCGCGCGGCGGGCCGGTCCATCAGCGGGCGGAGGTAGCCTTCCACGGCGCCGCGCTCCACGAGGCCCGAGCTGATCGCCAGTCGCAGAGAGTACGCGGCGGTGAGGTCGGCCAGCGTGAAACGTTGGGCCACGAGGTAGCCAGACGACGGGAGCCGCGACACGAAAACCGCCAGCTTGCGCTCCAGCGTGGCGTGGTGGAGATCCCGGTTGCCCGCGGGGAGGATGCCCGCCCCGGCGAGGTAGTACTCCACGAGCTTGGACTCGAGCGAGTCCGAGCACACCGCCATCCACTGCAGGTACTCCCCGCGCGCCACCTCGCCGGGCATCACCACGAGCCCGGCGGCGGGGTGCTGCTCGCCGAGCAACGTGCAGATCGCTGTCGACTCGATGAGCGCCTCGCCGCGCCACTCCACGGCAGGCACCGCCCCGTAGGGATTCACCGACAGGTATGGCTCACGACGATGCGCGCCCAGCTCCAGCCGGCGCTCCTCCACCTCGAGCCCCAGCTCGTGGGCGAGCCAGCGCACCTTGCCGCTACGGTCGTTGAACCCGAAGCCATGCAGGACAATCTTCTCGGACACGCGTCCTCCCGGGGTGATGCTTCAGTTGCGCCTGCGTCGCGACACGGCGAGTCCCACCAGCGCCACGCCCAGCGCGGGCAGGGCGGCCGGCGAGGTCGAGCAGCCGCAGCTGCCGCCCGACACCGCGCCTTCCTTGTCGCCGTCCTCGATGTCGCCCGGCGTGTCGGTGTCGCCGTTACCGTCGGTGTCGCTGTCGCCGCTGTCGTCGGTGTCGCCCTGGCCAGAGTCCTGGCCGCCGCTGTCCTCGCCTCCGCCGGTGTCGCCGCTGTCGCCGGGGCTCCCGCTGTCCTCGCCGCCGGTGTCGGGATCCTCGCCGTCGCGGCCGTCGCAGTCGGCGTCGGTGCCGTCGCCGGGCACATCTTCCGCCCCGGGGTGAATGGTGGCCACGAGGTCGTCGCAGTCGTCCCCGCCGTGGGCGTCCGAGGCGTGCCCGTCGCCGTCCTGGTCGAAGTCGTCGGCCCCGTCGCAGTTGCTGTCCACGCCGTCATACCACGTGTCTGCTGCGCCGGGATGGGTGGTCGCCACGGCGTCGTCGCAGTCGTCGCCGCCGGCCGCCGCCCCCACGTAGCCATCGCCGTCGAGGTCGAAGTCGTCGTCGCCGGCGCAGTCGCTGTCGACGCCATCGTAGGGCGTGTCGCTGGCGCCGGGAAACACCGCGGCGTCGGTGTCGAGGCAGTCGTCGCCGCCGTGGGCGGCATCGTCGTGCCCGTCGCCGTCCTGGTCGTAGTCGCTCAGCCCGTCGCAGTCGCTATCCACGCCGTCGTACCAGGTCTCGGTGGCCCCCGGGTTCACCGCCGCGTCGTTGTCGTCGCAGTCGTCGCCGCCGGCGGCGGTGGCGTCGTAGCCGTCGCCGTCCACGTCGGTGAGGTCGGCGCCGTCGCAGTCCTGGTCCACGCCGTCGTAGGCCGTCTCGCTCGCGCTGGGATTCACGCTCCCGTCGCTGTCGTCGCAGTCCGTCGCGTCGGCCACGTAGCCGGCGGGCTGGTCGCAGTCCGTCGTCGAGGTGGTGGCATCGCCATGGCCGTCCGAGTCGGCGTCGGCGTACCAGTCGGTGGCATCGGTGGCCGACTCGTCGATGCTGCCGTCGCAGTCGTCGTCGATGTCGTTGCAGGTCTCCGCCGCGCCGGGTGCCACGCTCGCGTCGTCGTCGTCGCAGTCGGTGGGCCAGGGCACGCCGTCGCCATCGCTGTCCCAGTCGCTGGCACCGGCGCCGCCGTAGGCGCCGATGTCGGCTCTCGACCCGTCCGGGTCGGCGTAGGCCGGGTGCCCGGCGTCCACCAGCGCCGAGGTGCTGGCGAGGGTCAGGTCGTCGTTGTCGCAGTCGCCGTCGAGGCTGTAGCTGCTGAAGCCGGGGTCGCTGGTGATGTTGCCACTGGCGGCGGTGGAGAAGCTGAAGTACCCGGCGGTGTCGGCCGCCGTGTTCAGGTACCAGTCGTTGTAGTAGAAGTCGGAGTAGTATGCAGTGTAGTAGTCGGCGCCGTAGGCCCCGCTGCCGTCGATGGTGTAGGCCAGCACGTTGTTGTAGGCGGTGAGGTAGCTGTAGTAGAGGTAGAGCGTCCCGCCGTAGTAGTTCGCGCTGTTGCCCACGAGCGTGTTGTTGATGAACTCCATGTTGGTGGCGTTGTTGCTCAACAGCGCGCCGCCCGCGTAGGATGCCTCGTTCTCCTGGAAGATGTTGTTCGTCCAGCTGTCGGTGGAGCTTGTGTTGTAGTAGCGGTAGACGGCACCGCCATTGTAGGCGCTGTTCCCACAGAAGAAGTTGGCATGCACGTCGACGCTCGACACGTAGTACAGGTGGACGGCCCCGCCGCCGTATCCGCTGGAGCGCGAGGTGTTGTCGACGAAGCGGTTGGAGTCGAGCGCCACGTCGGTGGTCACCAGCGCGTAGATGGCCCCGCCGTCGTAGTAGGCCGTGTTCCCCTCCCACGTGCTGCCCGACACGCTGAGGTCGTCGTAGCCGAAGCTGTAGGGGTACAGGTACAGGGCGCCACCGGAGCCGTAGGTGGCGGTGTTGCCGGTGAAGGTCGAGTCGGTGATGTCGATGCTGCCGAGGTAGTAGTTGTAGATGGCGCCACCGCTGTAGTAGGAGGTGTTGCCATCGAACTCGGCGGTATCGAGTGTCACGTCGGTGGTGGTGCCGGAGTAGAGCGCGCCGCCGTAGCCATAGGTGGCGGTGTTGCCCGAGAACCGAGTGTCAGTAACGCTGAGCGGCTGGTAGGTGCTGGCGAGCACGGCCCCACCGCTGCCGTACGAGGTATTGTCGTCGAAGGTCGAGGCTTCCACGGTGGCCGTGGTGTAGGCGTCGAGGTGCATGGCCCCGCCGCTTCCGTAGGTCGACCGGTTCTCGTTGAAGCTACAACCCGACACGTTCACGCCCGCGTTGGCATAGTACGTGTACACCGCCCCACCGTAGTAGTACGAGGAGTTCTCCTCGAAGGTGGAGTCTTCGAGGTCGAGGGCGCCGTACGCCCCCACGTAGATGGCGCCCCCAGCGTAGCCGTCGTTCTCGGCGAAGCTGCCGCTCGCCACGCTGATGGTGTTGTAGCCGGCGCCGTAGATGGCGCCCCCGTGGTAGCCGCTGGTGTAGTAGTAGGCGCTGTTGTCCTCGAAGTTGTCGCCGCTCGACTCGAGCCGCGCGCCGCTGGCGAGGTAGAGGCCGGCGCCGTGGCCGTAGTAGGCGTGGTTGCCGCTCCAGGTCGTGTCACTCGACTCGACGGTGGCGTCGGCCGAGGCGAACAGCGCTCCTCCCGAGTAGTACGAGGTGTTCGACGAGATGTCGCTCGACGCCACCTCCAGCTCGGGGGAGCCCGCCGTGTTGTAGAGGAAGATCGCGCCGCCGTAGTAGGCCCAGCTCGAGGAAATGCTGGTTTGCTCGAGTATGATCACCGAGTCCGACGTGGCGTAGATGGCGCCGCCGTAGTAGGCGGTGTGCCCCGAGAAGCTGGCGTTGGTCGCGGTGAGGGTGCCGTCGCTGACGTAGGCACCGGCGCCGGAAATGGAGGTACTGCCGGTGCCGGCCACGGCCACGTCGTCGATGGCGAGCACCGCGCTCGCCACGTAGAGCCCTCGCCCGGTGCCGTTGCGCACGGTGAAGCCCTCGAGCACGGCGGCGCTCTCGGCGCTGTCTACCGCCACCGCGTTGGTGCAGGCACCGTTGCCGTTGAGCGTGGTGGTGCTCGATCCGGCGCCCACGATGCTGAGGTTCTTCCCGCCGTAGTCGATGCACTCGGTGTAGGTGCCGGCGGCCACGCTGATGGTGTCGCCGGTCGAGGCGGCGGTGATTGCCGAGCCGATGGTGGTGTACGGGCCCGACGACGACACCACCAGCGTGGCGGCGAGGGAGGGGGAGGCAAGCGCCAGGAAGATCATCGGATCCCGAGGAGGAGGCCCAACCTTAGCGGAAGCCGCGGCGATAGGGAAGCAGGGCCGGGCCTACCTGGGGCGAAGCACCCGCGCGAGGCGCGCGACCAGGTCGCCGATGTCGGCCTCGTCCACCGAGCAGAAGGCCACGCGCAGGGCACGGGCCTGGGGCACGGCGATCACGCCGGTGGACTGCTCGCGGATGAGCTGGCGACGCACCTCGTTGGCATCGGCGCCGGCGGGCAGCCGCAGCAGCGCGAAGCAGCCGCTGTTGAAGGGGTAGTGGGCGAGCCCAGCGTCGGCGAGCGCGGCCTTGAGTGCCCGGTAGCGGCGGGAAAGGGCGACCATCACCTCGTGCTGCTGCGCCTGGAGCTGCGGATCGCGCAGCGCGGCGAGCACCGCGGCCTGCGCGGGCGACGACACGCTCGAGATGGTGCTCCGCAGCAAGGTGGCCGCCTTCTCGGCGAGGATCTCCCCGGCGCGGCCGCCCGCGGAGAAGGTGAGGAAGCCCACTCGCCCGCCGAAGAAGACCAGCTCCTTGGTGGCCCCATCCACCTTGCACACGATGAGTCGCGATGGGTCGGCTCGCGCGGCGAGGAGGCGGAAGAGCGAGTCGCCGTGGCAGGCCTCGTCGAAGTAGAGCCCGTGGTAGGCGTCGTCGCAGAGCACGCAGAGCGGGTGCGGGTGACGCAGGATGCGCTCGACGATCGCCTCGGCCTCGGCGCGCGTCGGCGCGTAGCCCGTGGGGTTGTTCGGGAAGTTGAGCAACAGGGTAGCGGGCCCCTCGAGCCGGTCGAGCTGCCGAGACATTCCCGCGAGGTTGAAGCCCTCGCCCTCGAAGAACTCGAACTCGAACAGCGGCGCCTCGTTGCGCATCGACCAGATGGTCTCGTAGTTGTCCCAGTAGGGGGTGGCCAGCACGACGGGCCGCTCGGGGCCGGCGAACAACTCGGCCACGAGGGACAGCCCGTGCGACATGCCCGCGGTGACGACGGGCAGCGACACGCCGGGCACGCCGAGCCGCGCGGCCCAGGCCTCGCGAAGGGCGCGGAGGCCGGCGGTCGGGGCGTAGAGGAAGGCCTGCCGCGGGTCGAGGTCGGCGAAGTGACTCGCGATGGCGGGCAGGGTGAGCGGCTGGCCGGCGCCGGTGGTGATCTGCCCGATGGTGGCCTGCCTTTCGCAGCCGGCGGCCTCGGCGGACTGCTGGGGAATACCCAGCGGGAGGGCGGCGCGGCGCCCCAGCGGCGACAAGAGCGCGGCC
>VGRQ01000283.1 GCA_016875315.1 Deltaproteobacteria bacterium
GAATCCATCGCCCCTCCAGGGCCCACGCGATGGCAAATGCCACCAACCCAAGGAAGTAGTCCTCGGTCAACCCTGATTGTACCGATCCCAGGTAGATGGCCATGAGCGGCGTGGCGAGCGCCCCGAAGTGCTCGCTGCCCCCCATCGCCCGGCAGAGCCGCGCCCCGCCCAGCGAGGTGACCACCACCCCCGCGAAGGCGAGCCCGTTCCACGCCCAGGTGTGTCCCACCACGCGCGCCATCCCCGCCGCCACCCAGGTGGGCAGGGGATCGATCACCGGCCAGCTCGCCGCGCCCGCCGCGAGATCGGTCCCGGTGGGCCAGCCCGGCCACCCCGCCGACGCCCACCACTGCACCCAGGCGTGGCCGTAGACTTCCGCCCCCGGCGACCCAACCAGCCCGCCGGCCACCATCGCGGGCCCCACCACGGCGAGGGCGGCCACGACGCTGATCATCCAGGGACGCATCGCCGCGCACGATAGCATCGCGCCCGGTGCGCCCCCTCTGGCCCCTCGCGCTGCTCCTCGCCCTCGCCGGCGCCGCGCTCGTGGCGTGGCCTGCCGTCGCGAGCTGGCACGACACCATCATCTGCGGGTGGGTCCACCCCGACTGCCTCGGCAACCACTGGCTCCTCGCGTGGGTGGCGGAGCGGGCCGCGGGGTTGCAATCCCTGGTCCACAACGATCGCTACTACTGGCCGGTCGGCGACGCGCCCTGGCTCGCCGGCAACGGCAGCGACGGCTTCCTCTACCTGCCCTGGCACTTCCTGCTCGGCTGGCCGCGGGCCTCCACGGCGCACGTGGTGACGATCCTCGCCCTCGACGGCCTCGGCGCCTACGCCCTCGCGCGCGCGCTCGGCGCCAGCCCCTGGGCGTCGCTCGCCGCCGCCCCCACCGCCGCGATGATGGTCTACGGGGCGCACGAGCTCGGCGCCGGGCGTTTCTCGCAGGCCGATTTCGGCTTCCTCGCCTTCTTCCTCGCGGCCTGGCTCAAGTTCTGCGCCGAGGGCACGCGGCGCTGGGCGCTACTCGCGGCGCTGGCGCTCGCCGCCACCTCGGCGCTCTACTGGTACTACGGCTTCTTTGGCGTGCTCGCCGGGGGCACCATCCTGCTCTTCCGCCGTCCCCCGGCGGCGAGGCTGCTGGAATTCGCGGCGGCCTATCTCCTGCTCATCGGTCCCCTGCTCTACGTCTTCCTCAGCCACTACGCCGACATCCCCGGCACCACCGAGGACGTCTTCCCCCACCCGGAAGTCGCCGGCGACTCCTGCTGGCCGGCCCTCCCCTTCCTCGTCGGGGGCGGTCGCCACGCGGGACGCGCCTTGCCGCTCAGCACCACGCTCCTCGCCGCAGCGGCGCTGTTTCTGCGTCGCGACCGGCTCACGCTGTCCCTCGCCGCCGTCTCCGGGCTTTTCGCCGCGCTCATGGCCGGCCCCTTGTGGCCGGGCGGGCCCTACGAGCTGGTCTACGGCCTTGCCGGTCCGCTGCGGCGTTTCTGGTGGCCCTACCGGCACGTCGTCGTCGTCAACCTCGCCTGGATCGCCCTCGCGGCGGTCGCGACCGACGCCCTGCTCCGTCGCGTGCGCTATCCCCGGGTGCTGGCCGCCCTCGTCGCCATTTCCATCCCCATCCAACTGGAACTGTTCCGCGCGCCCTACCACGCCACCTGGTCGAAGGCGGTCGTCCCCAC
The DNA here is from genome assembly GCA_016875315.1 of Deltaproteobacteria bacterium. Taxonomy (GTDB): domain Bacteria; phylum Myxococcota_A; class UBA796; order UBA796; family SXON01; genus SXON01. Next base: position 1,689 of record VGRQ01000283.1, read on the forward strand.
CGCCTTCTACACCAAGCTCCACGGGCTACCCGGCGACAAGCTCCTGGAGGTGCCCCTCACCGGCGGCATCGCGGCCTCGCAAGCCACGCTCATCTACCAGTTCGAGCACGGCAAGACCCTGATCAACGGCCACGCGCTCTGGGTGGCCCGCGTGCGCCCGGCCGCGTGGGACGACTTCGTCGCGGGCAATTCCTTCCTCGCCGCCTGCCAGCGCCTCGAGCGGGGCGAGCTCGGCGGGAGCTTCGCGTTCGACCCCGCCGACCTGCGCGCGCTCGTCGACCAGGGCCTCGGCGTGGTGACGCTCAACAAGGAGTACTTCCCGGTGAAGCTCGACGGCGTGGTGCAGGCCTACGATCGCGTGTTCACCGCGCTCTTCGGCGAGCCGGCCGCGCTCGGCCTGCGCGCCCGCGCCTGGGACACCACGCGCTACGCCGGCACCAGCGAGGTGGCCGTCACCCCCTTCACCTGGCCGAGCGACGTGCAGCCCGGGGGGCCCACCCTCCCGGTGATGTCGCCGAGGCCGCCGTCGATGGCCTTCGAGATGCCCGGCCCACCCCAGTCGGCGCTTCCAAAAAAGACAGCAAGATAGCTAACTCCTGCAATAGTTCCGCCGTCGCCCGCAGAAGCAGTTAGCACCGCGCCCCTTCCGCGGAGCCCCCCATGCGCAGCTGGTCGACCCAGGACAGCACCGAGCTCTACAACGTGCGCAACTGGGGTCGCGACTACTTCCGCGTGAACGACGCCGGCAACGTCGAGGTGACGCCCGCCGGCCCGCGCCAGGGCGGCATCGACCTGAAGCTCCTCGTCGACGACCTCGTGCGGCGCGGGATCCAGCTGCCGCTCCTGGTCCGCTTCACCGACATCCTCGAGCACCGCATCCGCACGCTCGCCAGCGCCTTCAAGAGCGCCATCCGCGAGTACGAGTACGGTGGCAGCTACCGGGGCGTCTACCCGGTGAAGGTGAACCAGCAGCGCCACCTCGTGGAAGACATCGTGCGCTTCTCCGAGAGCCACCACATGGGCCTGGAGGCCGGCAGCAAGCCCGAGCTGCTCATCGTCCTGGCCCTCATGGACGACCCCGAGGCCCTCATCATCTGCAACGGCTACAAGGACGCCGAGTTCATCGAGACGGCGCTCATGGCAAAGAAGCTGGGGCGCAACCCGATCATCGTCGTGGAGAAGTTCTCCGAGTTCAAGCTGGTGTGCGACGTGTCGGAGCGCGTGGGCGTGCGTCCGGTCATCGGCATGCGCGCGAAGCTCGCCACGCGCGGCGCGGGACGATGGGAAGGCAGCGCCGGCGACCGCGCCAAGTTCGGCCTCACCGTGGGCGAGATGGTGGAGGGCGTGAAGTACCTGAGAGAGCGCGGCATGCTCGACGCGCTGCAGTTGCTCCACTTCCACATCGGCTCGCAGGTGAGCGCCATCCGTTCCATCAAGAACGCCCTGCGCGAGGCCACCCAACTGTACACCGGGCTGGTGAAGCTCGGCGCCCCGATGCGCTACTTCGATTGTGGCGGCGGGCTCGGCATCGACTACGACGGCAGCCGGTCGAACTTCGAGTCGAGTGTCAACTACACAGTGGACGAGTACGCCGCCGACGTGGTGGCCGCGATCGGCGCCGCCTGCGACGAGGCGGAGGTGAAGCACCCGGACATCATCACCGAGTCCGGCCGGGCCCTCGCTGCCCACCACAGCGTCCTGGTGTTCAACGTGCTGGGCGTCAGCGAGTTCCCCAACGCCCAGAGCATCGAGCCGGTCACCGACGACGACCCCGACTGCATCATCGAGCTGCACGAGCTGGCCGGCAACATCACCCGCAAGAACTTCCAGGAGGCCTGGCACGACGCCGTGGCCGCCAAGGAAGAGGGCCTCACGCTGTTCAACGTCGGGCAGCTCGACCTCGTGCAGCGGGCGCGCGTGGAGAAACTGTACTGGCAGGCCTGCCAGAAGATCCTCCACGTCGTCCGGCAGCAGTCCTACGTGCCCGACGACCTCGAGCCGCTCGAGAAGGCCCTGGCCGACACCTACTTCGGCAACTTCAGCGTGTTCCAGTCGGCGCCAGACAGCTGGGCGGTGCAGCAGCTCTTCCCGGTGATGCCCATCCACCGGCTCAACGAGGAGCCCACGCGCAAGGCGATCATCGCCGACATCACCTGTGACAGCGACGGCAAGATCGACAAGTTCATCGACCTGCGCGACGTCAAGGACACCATCGAGCTGCACGGCCTGCGGCACGACGAGCCCTACTACCTCGCGATGTTCCTCGTGGGCGCCTACCAGGAGATCCTCGGCGACCTGCACAACCTCTTCGGCGACACCAACGCGGTACACGTGTCGCTCGACGACGACGGCGGCTACAGCATCGACCACGTCATCGAGGGCGACACGGTGACGGAGGTGCTGTCCTACGTCCAGTTCGGCAAGTCCGACCTGGTGCGCCGCGTCCGGCGAGCCACCGAGCAGGCGGTCAAGGAGGGGCGCATGACGCTCGACGAGGCGGCGAAGATGGTCAACACCTACGTGGGTGGGCTCGAAGGCTACACCTACCTGGAGGAATAGCGAATGTACGCCCCCACCCTCACCTGGGACCTCGACGCCATCCTCCCCGGCGGCCCGGTGGGCCAGGCCTTCGAGGCCGAGTACCTGGGCGTCAAGGGCGCGCTGGAGGCCATCCTGGTGCGCGCCGAGGCGCTCTCGGCCGATCCCCACCCGGCCGTGCTGGCGGGGGTGCTGCTCGACCTGGAGCGCGTGGGCCCGCGGCTCGACCAGCTCTACACCTTCGCCGGCTGCCACGCCGCCGCCGACGCGGTGTCGGAGCTGCCGGTGCGCGCCGAGGCCCGGCTCGCCGCGCTGGGCGCCATGTCCGGTCGCTGCTGGGTGCCGCCGCGCGATCGCGTGGTGCGCATGCCCGAGGCGAGCTTCGAGGCGCTCCTCGCCGAGCCGTCGATCGCCCACATGCGCAACATGCTCCTGTCCGACCGAAAGCAGGGCCGCCTGCGGCTGTCCGACAAGGAAGAGAGCCTCGTAGCCCAGCTCGCCCAGGACGGCGTCGTGGGCTGGGGATCGCTCTACGACGTGGAGTCCGGCGCGCTCGAGGTCAAGCTCGACCGCGGCAACGGCGTGGAAACCCTGTCCGCCGGGCAGGCCGAGCAGGCGATGTGGGCCCCCGCCCGGGCGGTGCGCGAGCGCGCCTTCCACGCGGTGCGCGCCGCCTGGAGCACCATCGACCGTCGCTGCGCCACCGCGCTGAGCCACATCACCGGCACGCGGCTCACGCTCAACGACCGGCGCGGCCTCGACGAGCTGGAGGAACCGCTGGTGCAGAGCCGGATCGCGCGATCCACGCTGGAGGCGATCATCGCCGCCTGCCGCGAGGCACAGCCGCTGTTGAGCCGCTACTTCCAGGCCAAGGCCCGCGCCGTCGGCGTGCCCCGGCTCGAGTGGTACGACCTCGGCGCGCCCCTCGGCGAGGAGCTCGGGGGTGTCAGCTACGAGGCCGCCCAGCGCACCATCGTCCACCAGTTCGACGCCTTCGCGCCCGGCATGGCCGGCTTCGCGGCGCGCGCGCTCCGGGAGCAGTGGATCGAGGTGGAAGACCGCCCCGGCAAGCGGGCCGGTGGCTTCTGCGCCGAGGTGCCGCTGCTCATGCAGAGCCGCATCTTCATGACCTGGGCCGACAACGACAAGTCGGCGAGCACCCTCGCCCACGAGCTTGGCCACGCCTTCCACAACGAGGTGCTCTTCGAGGTGCCCGCCGCGCAGCGGCGCCTGCCGATGACCCTCGCGGAAACGGCCTCCACCTTCGCCGAGGCCCTGGTGCGCGAGGCCAGCCGCGCACAGGCCCAGTCGCCCGCGCAGCGCCTCCGCCTGCTCGACGGCGCGCTCCAGGACGCGAGCGCCTTCCTCTGCAACATCCCGGCGCGCTTCGAGCTGGAGCGGGAGCTCTACCGGCTCCGGCGCGAGGGTCCGCTCGAGGCCGCGGCCTTGCGCGAGGCCACCACCCGGATCTACAGCGAGTGGTACGCCGGGCAGCTCGCCAGCGTGGACGACCTCTTCTGGGCTCGAAAACTACACTTCTACATCCCGGGCATCGCCTTCTACAACTACCCCTACACCTTTGGCTACCTCTTCGCCAACCTGGTGTACGCGCACTACCGCCCGCAGGGGGCGGCCGCCGAGGCGGGCTACCGTCGCCTGCTGCGGCGCACCGGCGACGAGGAGGCCGAGGTCATCGCCAGGGAGGAGCTGGGTCTCGACCTCGGCGACGTGGCCACCTGGCGCAAGGCGATGGGGGGACTGGCCGACGACGTGGCCGAGTTCGAGGCGCTGGTTCAGTAACAGAGCCCAAACCAGCGCGAACCGTCGCCGCGTTCCACCGGGTGACAGCTCCCCACCTCGCACTCGCCGTCACACAGCGCGTAGCAGCGCGATGTCACCGGCGAGCAATACAAGCCCGGGGCACAACTGGTCGCCACGGCCGACGTGTCACACGCCTCCCCCGCCAACCGGGGGCCGCCGTACCAGCAGGCGTTGGTGTCCTCGTCGTAGGGGATGCAGGCCATCCCGTAGTAGGCCGGTGCGCAGTCCTGGGCGTAGAGATCGCAGGTGTCCTCCGCGCGGCAGGCGCCCTGTGGATCGCGGGCACCGTCGGCGGGCATACACCAGGCCTCCACCCCGCAGTCGTTGACCACCGACCAGGGCTCGGGGCAACTCTCCGCGCAGGCGTGAGACAACCCTTCGCAGGCGCCCGAGGCACAATCCTCGTGTGACAGGCAGGCCCCACCGTCCGCCGGCGACAGGATCGTCCCGGTGGCGGTGTCCGGGTGCAAGGCCGACCGAGCGTGGGCCTCCCCCCGGACGATCACCGTCTCGATCTCCGCCCAGGCCGCCGCGCCCTCGCGCGGGTCGGCGCCGAGCACCAGCAGGTCGGCGGGTTCGCCCGCCTC
>VGRQ01000284.1 GCA_016875315.1 Deltaproteobacteria bacterium
GCGCGACCGCTACTCGCCGGCGAGCCGGAGCACCGCGCCGGCGCAGCGAAGGCGAGCCCGGCGGCGAGGTAGCGCGGCGGCCATGAACCGCCCCTGGTGCCTCCCCTTGCTCGCTGCCCTGGCGAGTTGCGCGGGCGGCGACGATTCCGCGGCCAGTACCGAGGCCACCGCCTGCGAGTCCGGCCCCGTGCAAGACGTCATCGACACCCGGCTCAGCCTCGACCTCGCCCAGCTCACGGGGGAGGCCCGGATCTCCGCCTGTCCCGAGCGGGGGTCGGGACAGGTCACCCTCGACGTGTCCGGTCTCGACATCCGCGCGGTCGCGAGCGGTGGGCACCGCATCGAGAGCCACGTGGAAGGCGGCCAGCTCCGCGTTCCCGTCGCCGACGACGAGCAGGTCGACTTCACCGTGGACTACGCCTTCGCCGCCAGCGACAAGACCCGCTTCGACGGCTGGATGCCCGACCTGGGCGTGTCGTTCACGTGGCCGTACTACTGCGGCAACCTTTTCCCCTGCGAGCCGGGCCTCGTCGATGGCGTACACTTCGAGCTGGCGTTGACCGGGGTGCCCGCGGGCCAGACGGCCGTGTACCCGGACTCCATCCCCGGCGAGGCGCCCGACTACATGCTCGGCTTTGCCGTGGGCGACTACGAGAAGATGGACGTGGGCCGAAGCGACGGCGGCGTGAAGATCTCGGCCTGGCACTTCCCCGGCCAGGCGCAGGCGGCGCGCGACGGCACCGCGAACATGGTCGACGTGTTCAGCTTCTACGAGCGAACCTACGGGCCGTACAGCTTTGGCCCGGTGGCGGGGACGGTGCAGGTGGACTGGGGCATCGACTCCTGGGGCGGCATGGAGCACCACCCCTACGTGCACGTGGGCAAGTGGGACTTCGGCGACGAGGAGGCGCAGAACCACGAGATGGGCCACGCCTGGTACGGTGACGGCGTGCGCATCGCCTGCTGGGAAGACTTCGTGCTCTCCGAGGGCACGAACACCTACATCACCGCCCGCGCACTGGAGCAGGTGGGCGGCCCCGAGCAGTGGGACTACTACGTCGACGACTTCCTGACCCCGACTTGTACCGGTCGCGACGTGAACACCATCGTCCTGCCCGACCAGACGTGCAACGAGATCGACTTCGTCCACCACGACCTCTGGTCGCTCGCCACCTACATGAAGGGTGCCTGTTTCTACGAGGAGGTGGGCGACGTCATCGGCCCCGCCGCGCTCGACGCCATCATCGGAGAATTCTACCAGCAGAACGTGGGCAAGGCCGCCCGGATGCAGGACATGATCGACCTCATCGTCGCGCGCTCCGGCGAGGGCGACCGGGCGGCGATCGAGTCGGCGGTGACGGACTGGCTGCGGACGGAAGCCTGCCCCGAGGACTACGCGGAGCGCTGTCGCGCGCGCCAGGAGCGGGGCGGTCGATGACGCGCCGATGACGCCGCCCGGGGTCGGTGTCTTGCCGTGGGTGCGGTGGCGCTAGACTACGCGCGCGGAGAACTGGCCTCATGACGCTCCTGCCCCACGCTCCCCCGCACGACGACGTGCGACGCGCGATCCGGTCGCTCGACGACGCCGAGCTCGCGGCCTGGACCGCCAGTCCCGACGACTACTCCCTGCTGCCGGCGCCGGTGCCTGGGATCGAGGGGTGGACCTTCTTCGAGCTGGTGCCGACGGGGGCCTCGCGGCCGGTGAGCGTGTTGCTGGCGCTCTCGCCGGGCGAAGTGCTCGTGACCTCCGGCAGCGCGGAGGCGGTGGCGCGGGTGCTCGCCCACTCGCCCGCCGCCGACGCGGAGGCGCTCGCCGCGTGGGTGTTCGAGCTGTACCGCCCGCGCGGCCGGGCGATGGAGCGGGTGGCCGGGTCGGCCGCTGCCTGGCGCGACGCCGTGGGCCTGCGGCTGAGCTTCGACGTGAACGACGCCTGGAACGGCGTCGAGACCTGGACCGCCATCCTCGAGCCGGGCCGCGCCCGCGTCGACGCGTGGGGGACCGCATGAAGGCGCACGAACCCCTGGCCCGGGCCCCGAGCGCCGCGCCGAGCGCACCGGAACTCGACCCCGCCGAGCGCAGCCGCCGCGAGGGACGGGGGATGTCCTTCGCTCGCGACCAGCTGGGTCACGATCTCTCCGACGCCGAGGCGGAGCACGAGCACGAGCACGACCACGCGCGACCGGGTCCCGACGGCGCCAGCACCGGCCCAGCGGCGGGGCGGCGCCCGGGAGAAGACATCGACCCGGCCACGCGCCAGTCGCTGATGAACCGGCTCCAGGGCCTGCCGGAGTCGGCACGAACGCTGGCGCAGATCCAGGAGCTTGCCGGCGGCCTCAGCTTCCCGACGATGGAGGCGCAGTCGCCCGGCACGATCGGGGCCGCCGCGAAGACCGGCCAGGGCTGGGATGGGATCAAGGAACGGGCCGCGAAGTTCTCCGAGAACCAGTACCGGACGCGCTACCGCACCAGCAACACCGGGCAGAACTACTACGACTACTGGGGAAGCCACTGGGACAAGGCCAACGCGGGCCGCGACCCGTCGCCGCAGGCGCCGATCCGCGCCACGGGCCCCGCCGGTGGCCCCACCGGCCGCGGGGGACCGGAGTCGTCCACCGTGCTCCGCGAGGACCAGCTCAAGCCGCTCGACGCGAAGTTCAAGGGCCCGGACATGTTCATCAACGACAACCCGGAGACCTTCCGCAAGCCGGGCGTGCTCGGGTCCACGATGGCCCCCGTGCCCGGACGCGGCGACACCCGGCACGACTTCGTGGGGCAGGCGCGCTTCTTCGCGCTGGCGCAGAACGGGACGGGCAAGTCGCAGCGCAACCAGGTGCTCATCAAGAACACGTTCGGCAAGGACCTGACGTTCACCATCAAGGGCACGGTCTTCGTGAACAAGGGTGTCACGCCCACCGACGGGCGCATCAAGCAGGGCTACCAGAAGAACGGCGGCTTCCAGGGGCCGCAGGCGATCGCCGCCACCAGCTTCCTCGACGCGGCGCCGGGAAAGAATGGCTACTTCGAGAAGAAGGTGACGGTGAAGAAGGGCGACACCGACATCGTGAACAACCAGTACCACGAGATGGGGTCCGAGGTGTTCACGCTCCTGGAGATCAGCGCCAGCGACGCCAAGGGCACCTTCAGCCTCGCGCACGTGTCGTCCGAGAAGACCCTCGACGAGAAGGGGATCAATGCGGTGGCCAATGGCAGCTACCCGGCGGCGGGCGACGTCAACGGCGACAAGGACTTCGCCAGCGCCGATGGCTCCAAGATGGGGCGACCCAACGGCGTCATCAGCGCGGGCAGCATCGTCACCGGCGGCCGCGTCATCGAGGTGAGCAAGGGCTCGCGCGGCGGCGACCTGGTGATGGCAACCGACACCCGCAACAGCGGTGGCAACAAGAAGGAGATCGCCAAGATCGACAAGGCGCTGCCCAACCCGAAGGGGCATGGCACGGCGGCCACGCAGGACGACGGGAACTACGGCATGGAGTACCAGCTCGCCTACACGCTGAAGAACTCCACGGCCCAGAAAGTCGACGTGAAGGTGTTCCTCACCGCGCCGAAGCAAGCCGACAAGGACATCCTCACGCCAGCCGGCGGCGTGATCACGATGCCGGTGGAGATGAACGGCAAGCGGATCGAGGTACGGGTGAACGCCCGTGGCACCGGCATCCTGCTCGGTTCCGTCCCCGTGGCGCCGGGCAAGACGGCGCCGGTGAACCTGCGCTGGGTACACGTGGGCAACACCTTCCCGCCGGCCGGCGTCGAGTTCCGCGGCGAATAGTCGCCCGACGTTGTTGACGGTCGACCGACCGACCCGTTATAGAACGAGCGTTCGATATAAATACGCCCGAGGATGTCGCCCATGCCCCCCGTCGCCTACGCCTCCGTGATCCTCTTCCCGATCCTCGCCGCGCTCGGTCTCGGCCTGGGCGGGCAATTCGCCTGGTCGATGCCGCTGGTCGCCTTCGGCCTGGTGCCGGCGGCGGAGCTGTGGCTGCGACCGGTCACCGTCAACCGCGGCGACGAGGCCGAGGCCCGCGCCGAGACGGTGTACGACCAGATCCCCCGCGTGCTGGCGCTGTCGCAGTGGTGCCTCGTCTTCCTCTTCCTCCTCCGCTGGGAGAGCTATGACACGCTGGTCGAGCAGGCGGGCGCAATCGCCACCCTCGGCATCGCGTGTGGCACCTTCGGCATCAACGTGGGTCACGAGCTCGGCCACCGGACCGGACGCCTCGACCAGTTCCTCGCGAAGGCCGCGCTCGCCAGCAGCCTCTACGTTCACTTCTTCATCGAGCACAACCGCGGCCACCACGCGAAGGTGTCCACGCCGGACGATCCGGTCTTCTCGCCGCGCGGGTGCTCGGTGTACGGGCACTGGTTCCGCGCCGTGCCGGGCACCTGGCTCGAGGCCTGGCGGCTGGAGGCGACGCGCCTCGAGAAGAAGGGCACCTCGCCGTGGAGCTGGCAGAACGAGCATCTGCGCCTGCAGCTCGCGCAGGCCGGCGTGGCGGGCGCCCTGTTCTTCCTCGGCGGGCCCGCGGCGGCGCTGGCCTGGGTGGCCTCGGCGGTGCTGGGCATGTTGCTGCTGGAGACGGTGAACTACGTGGAGCACTATGGACTCTCGCGACGCAAGCTCGAGACCGGCAAGTACGAGCGTGTCCAGCCGATCCACAGTTGGAACAGCGATCACCCGCTCGGCCGCATCCTGCTTCTCGACTTGTCGCGACACAGCGACCACCACGCAAACCCGGGACGGCCCTACCAGCTCCTGCGTAGTTTCTCCGAGGCGCCCCAGTTCCCCACCGGCTACCCGGGGATGATCCTCCTGGCGCTGCTCCCGCCCGCCTTCTTCGCGATCATGCACCCCCGGCTCGCCGCCTGGGAGGCCGCCCGTGCCTAGGGTCGTCGACGCGGCCGCCGAGCGCGACGGCATCCTCGATCGCTGCCTGCTGCCCTTCGCGCGCGACGGCTACGGCCTCGTTCGCATGCGCGACGTGGCTCGCGCCGCCGGGGTGAGTACCGGGAAGCTCTACCACTACTTTCCCGACAAGCGCAGTATCGCCGTGGCGCTGCTGGATCGCGAGTTGGCCAGCGACGTGGAGGCGCTCCGGCTCGCCCTCGCGGCCACGGCCAGCGCCGCCGAGCGCCGGGCGGCCTTCCTCCGTTTCCTCGACGCCCGGCAGGACCGGCTCGCCGCCACCCTGCTGCTCGCCCTCGACCACCAGCGCGTGGAGGGCCCAGGCGCGGCCGCCGCCGTGCTGCGCGCCTATCGCGACGCGATGAGCGCGCTGCTCGGGATCGACGCCGACGTGGTGATGACGCTGGTGCTCGGCCTGCTCGCCCGCCGCGTGCTCGACCCGGCGGGGCTCGACCTCGCGCGGCACTGGGATGCGGTCGCCGACCAGCTCGGTCCCTCGCGCGCCGATGACGTCCCGATGACAGCATCCTAGTCCGGCCGCCTCGGTCTGGTACGATCGAAGCATGCCCGCCCAGTCCCTCCGCGCCCCGTCCACCACGCAGGCCACGACACCTGAGTTGCCCGGTACCGCCGCCCCCACGAGCGGTCCCGCCACCGGCCGGAGCGCGGCCGGGGCGCGCGGGAACGCTTTCATGCAGGAGAACCTGCTGGCGGACTCGGCGGCGCTCCGGGAGCCCAGCCCGGGCCCGGCCGGCGGCGAGGACGACTGGGTGACCGAGCTTCTCGCGCAGGCACCGGTTCCCGCCAACGGGAGCGGAGCCTGGGCACCGGTCATGGAGCGCCTCTCGCAGAAGCTCGACGCCGACGAGGGCCAGGCGGCCCCGGCCTTCGAGCTGCCCCCCGGGACCAAGATCCTCGTCGACGAGCAAGGTCAGCTCCGCGTGTGGCCGGGCATCCGCGCCGACGCGGTGACGGCGCGCCTGGCGGCGGCGGGGCTGACTCTCGAAGACCTCCGCCCGCTGGCGGACACCACGATCAAGAAGCCCACGCCGGGCCCCACGCCCTCGCCGCCGTCTACCGGGGACGTGTCCGCCCAGGGCGCCGCCGACCTCAATCGCCTCGCCGGCGCTGCGAGCCGCCCCTGGTACGGCTCGCCGAAGGGCAAGTGTTACCGCGCAGTCGCAGGTTACGACTCCCAGTCCTACATGAACCGGGCGGGAGGCCGTTGGAAACAACTCGCCGACCGCATTCCCAGCGACCACGCGATGTGGGCGGTGAGCTTCGCGCACTGGCTCCAGGAAACCAGCCACGGCCGCCGCGCCGCCGCCGAGCTCGGGTTCACGATTCTCGAGTCCGACGGCAAGACCAAGCTCGGGGACTTCCTCGCGGCGCGACCCGAGCTTCGCGGATCCATCGTGGTCGTGCCTTTCGGCCAGGAGGGGACGGCCTCGCAGGAGTGGAACGCGGCAGCCCACTACGGCTCGGCCAAGTGGGGCAAGGGCGTGGGCGACATCTCCGTGGTCACCGAGATCGGCGCCAAGGGCGCCACCTACGTGGCCGACGCCAAGGTCCCGCACAACAACGCGACCATGTGGTGGATCGTCCACCCCAGGTGAGGTGGCCGATCAGGCCCCCCAGCCCGACTGGGCCAGCGCCCGCGCCGCGCGCCGGCGCACCTCGACGCCCCGGTGGGCCCGCAGCTCG
>VGRQ01000285.1 GCA_016875315.1 Deltaproteobacteria bacterium
AGGACGCGGCGCTGAATCGCCTGAAGTCAGGCCAGTCGCTGCACGCGGGGCTCGGGGAGATGAGCGACGCGCTGCGGGTGGTGTACCGCTTCGACAAGGACGGCAGCCTCGCCGCGCCCTTCGTGCGTGACGACGCCGCCGGCCCCGAGCCCGAGCGCTGGCGGCTCTCGGAGGCGTGGCGCGCGGCGGCCGCGGCCGAGGCCAGCGGCGAGTTCCGCAAGGCCGCGAGCCTGTACCGCGCCTTGGCGGAGCGCCAGGCCGACCCGATGGCGCGCGGCGACGCGAGCTTCGCGGAGGCGAGGGCGCTCGCCCGCGCCGGGGAAACTCGCCCGGCCGACGCGGCGCTGGCCACGGTGGAGCGATCGTGGTCGGCGGCGCGATCCCCGGAGGGTTTCCGCCTCGGCGACCTCGCCCGGCTCAAGCGCGCCGAGATCCTGCTCGCCCACGACTCCGCGGCGGGCGAGGCCGCCCTGCGATCGCTGGCCGAGAGCCTGCTGGTGGAGGACTGGGTGCTCGGGCGGGGGGGCGAGCCCGCGGTGGCGCGGCGGGCGCTCGACCTGGTGTCGAGTCTCGCGCCGCGCGACGTGGTGGCGCGGCTGCGCGGTCGCCTGGAGGAGCGGGCGGTGCAGCTCTACTGGGCGGGCGAGCTGCTCGACGAGCTCGACTCCCTCGGCGCCAAGGGACGGCTCCTGCGCCAGGAGCCGGGCACCTTCAGCTACCGCGCCACGCCGCGCGCGCTGTGGGCCATGACCTGGACCGACACCGACCAGTACGTCTTCGCGCTGGAGCGCGATGCCCTGCTGGGCGAGCTGCGCTTGCTCGCGCTGCGGTCGACGGGCAACCGCAGCGACGTGGCCGTCGACATCGTCGATGCCGCCGATCCGCCCCCGGCCGACGTGCGCGTGCGCCGCCCCTTCGCCCGCGCACCGAGCTGGTCGCTCGTGGCCTACCCGCGCAACCCTAGCGAGCTGAAGGCGCGGCAGGGCGACGAGGTGAGGCAGGCGATCGGCATCGTGGCGATCTCGGTCGCGATGATCTTGCTCGGCCTGGTGGTGAGCATGCGCCTGGTGCGGCGCGAGCTCGACGCGGCGCGCCTGAAGTCGGAGTTCGCCGCCAACGTCTCGCACGAGCTCCGCTCGCCCATCACGCAGATTCGCCTCAAGGCCGAGGCCCTCCAGCTCGGCCTCGCGGAAACGAACGAGCAACGCTCACGACACTACGACGTCATCGTCCGCGAGGCGGAGCGCCTCTCGCGCATGGTCGACAACATGCTCGACTTCGCCGCGATCGAGCGCGGCCAGAAGCGCTACAACCTGCGCCGCGGCGACCTCGTCGCCACCGTGCAGAACGTGGTGGAGTCGGCGCGCGTGGCGATGGAGATGCGCACCAAGACCATCGAGGAAAACTACCCGGAAGACCTCCCGCCGGTGCGCCACGACGCCGACGCGGTGGCCCAGGTGCTGGTGAACCTCTTGTCCAACGCCGCGAAGTATGGCGGCGAGGCAGGCTGGATCGGCGTCACCGTGCGCGCCGCCGGCGAGGAGGTGCTCGTGGAGGTGGCCGACCGCGGCATCGGCATCGCGCCCGACGAACTGTCAGCTATCTTCGAGCAGTATTATCGGAGTCCCGATCCCAGTGCCCGGCGCCAGAAGGGCACCGGCATCGGCCTCACCATCGTGAAGTACATCATGGAGGCGCACGGGGGCCGTGTCTCGTTACGGTCTACACTCGGCGTCGGCACCACCTTCACGCTGCACTTCCCCCAGGGAGACTGACCCATGGCCCGCATCTTGTTCGTCGAGGACGAAGAGGATCTTCTCACCTCCCTCGTGGCTTTCTTCACGCGCGAGGGCTTCGAGGTGTTCCACGCCCGCGGTGGCGACGCCGCGATCCAGACCGCCGCGCGCATGAAGCCCGACATCGCGGTGCTCGACGTCATGCTGCACGAGGGCCCCGAGGGCCCCAATGGCAAGGACGGCTTCGAGGTGCTGCGCGCCCTGCGCGACCGCGGCTTCGACGGGCCGGTCATCTTCCTCACCGCGCGCACGCTCGAGACCGACAAGCTCCTCGCCTTCGACCTCGGCGCCGACGACTACATCACCAAGCCCTTCTCGCTCCTGGAACTCCGCGCCCGCGTGCGCGCCGCGCTCAAGCGCGCCGGGGGCGGCAAGTCGGTGTACCGCTACGGCGGCGTGGAGGTCGACCTCGACAACTACGTGATTCGGCACGGCGACCAGGAGGCCGACCTCGAGCGCCTGTCCAACCGCGAGCAGGAGCTGTTGAAGTACCTCATCGAGCACCGGGGAAAGGTGCTCCAGCGCGACGAGCTGCTCACGAGCATCTGGAAGTACAGCCCCGGCGTGACCACGCGCACGGTCGACACCCACATCCTCAACGTGCGCAAGAAGTTGCGCGACGACGCCACCACGCCGCGGTTCATCGAGACGCTCCACGGCATCGGCTACAAGTTCATCGCCGCGGAGCACTGAGCGTGGCGACGGTGGGCTTGATCGTGGCCGCCGGGCTGGCGTGGGCCGACGACGCCGCGCGCGACTGGGGCACCCTCCATGATGCCCTGCTCGTGGAGGTGGCCGACGGCACCCCCATGGTGGCGGAGGAACTCTACCGGGAGCTGCTCGACGAGCGGAAGCCGTCCGACCCGCTCTACGGCGCCGTGGCCTACTGGCTCGGCCGCAACCGCGTGCTCGCGGGCGCGGTCGACGACGGCACCGCCTTCGAGGCGCTGAGCGCGGCCGTCGCCGACCCGAGCCTGCGCCCGGCCGCGCTGACGCTCCTCGTGGCCGCCGACCTTCGCCGCCACGAGATCAAGCAGCTCCCGGCCGAGTGGACCTTCGAGACCGGCACCTTCCCGGCGGTGCGCGTGCGGCCCGGCGGGAAGCCCAGCGACCTCGGCGTGCGGCGGGACGACGGGCGCGTGGTCTTGGCGTGGACCACCACCGTTCGCCCGGGCGAGCCCGACGGCCTCGGCCTGAGGCTCGCCGCCGGCCTGGAACTCGACGAGATCCGCTTCTCTGCCCGCGCCCTCGACCGGGACGCCGTGCTCCGGGTGACGGCCCGCGACGACGACGGTGGCGCCTGGCATTCCGACGACCTCGCGCTCGCCGCCGGCGCGTGGCGCGAGGTGTCGCTGCAGCGGCGCGACCTCGCCGCCGACCCCGGCACCCGCGGCCCAGTGGCGCTCCGCCGCGTGTCGGAGCTCTCGATCGAGGACGTGTCGGGCGAGCGCGGGGCGGTGCGCGGCGAGCACACCCTGCTCCTCGACGACGTGCGGCTGCGCTGATGTTGCTGGTGCAGAAGTACGGGGGCTCCTCGGTGGCCGACGTGCCGCGCATCCGTCGCGTGGCGGCGCGGGTGGCGCGCGCGCGGCGTGCCGGTCACGAGGTGGTGGTGGTGGTGTCGGCGATGGGCAACACCACCAACGAGCTGCTCGCCCTCGCGCGCGAGGTGAGCAAGGCGCCGGGCCGCCGTGAGCTCGACATGCTCATCTCCGTGGGGGAGCGCGTGTCGATGGCGCTCCTGGCCATGGCACTCCAGGAGGAGGGCGTGCCCGCGCGAAGCTTCACCGGGAGCCAGTCCGGCATCATCACCGACGGCGCCCACGCCAACGCGCGGGTGGTGGAGGTGCGGCCCGGCCGCGTGCGCGAGGCGCTGGCGCAGGGCGAGGTGGCGATCGTCGCGGGCTTCCAGGGGGTCAGTCGCGACCGCGAGGTCACCACCCTCGGCCGCGGCGGCAGCGACACCACGGCGGTGGTGCTCGCCGCCGCGCTGCGGGCCGACGAGTGCGAGATCTGCAGCGACGTCGACGGGGTGTGGAGCGCCGACCCGCGCGCGGTGCCCGAGGCGGTGAAGCTCGACGTGCTCACGCTCGACGAGGCCCTGGCCATGGCGCGCAACGGCGCCAAGGTGCTCTACGAGGAGGCGGTGGCCTGGGCGCACCGCGAGGGCATCGTCATCCGCGCCTCCGCCACCGCGAACGACGGCGGCGGCACGGTGATCCGTCCCGGGGTGGCCTCGCCGCGCGCGGTGGCGGTGGTGAGCGACACCCAGCTCGCCTCGGGCCCACTGGTGCTGCTCTCCCAGCTCCCCGGCCCCTGCGTCCGGCGCGCCGACGATCGCGGTCTCCTGGTCGACCTGCGCAACCTGCACGCCGCGGTCCCCGGCCTCGAACCCGTGGCCACGGTGGCGGTGGTCGGCACTCGCGTCGGCAGCGACCCGGCCCTGCTCGCCGCGGCGCTCGCCGCCGCCGAGGGCCGTCACGAGGGCTTCTGGGCGGCCGCCGACGAGGTGGTGTTCCGTGTCAAAGTTTCGGGCGCGGCGTCACTGGAGGGTCACCTGCACTTGGCCTTGCTCTCGACTTCCTGTATGAACGCCGCGCCATGATTCGCCAGTTCCTCAACCCGCCCAACTGGTTCTCCTCGGCGAGCCTCTTCTGCGGTCTCTACGCGATCTTCCTCGCCGGCCAGTCCAACGGCGACCCCAACGCCTTCTACCAGGCCGGGCTGTTCATCTTCTACGCCGGGCTGTTCGACGCGCTCGACGGCCGCGTGGCCCGACTCTTCGGCACCGGCAGCGCCTTCGGGGTGCAGCTCGACTCGCTCATCGACATCATCAGCTTCGGCGTGGCGCCGGCCACGCTCGCCTACTTCTGGCGCCTGCACGAGCTGGGCGGTCTCGGCGTGTTCTCCGCCTTCTTCTTCATGCTCTGCGGCGCCTTCCGCCTCGCCCGCTTCAACGTCATGAGCGACGGCAAGGTACACACCTTCGCGCCGGGCTCCACCATCACCATGTCGGGCGGCACGCTCGCGGCGATGATCATGTGGCAGGCCGGCGGCGGCGACGGCTTCGAGATGAGCACGGTCTTGCTGGCCGAGATCGCGCTGGCGATGTCGATCCTGATGGTGTCGAACGTGCCCTACCGCACGCTCAAGACCATGCGGAAGAACGTGCGCACCTTCGCCGGGATCACCGTGTTCGCGGGGGCCTTCATCTACGTGGGCGTGATGATGGACATCTCCACGGTGCTGGTGGCGATGGGCTCGATCTACGTGCTGAGCGGCCCGGTGGAGCTGGTGCTCGGCTACCCGGTGCGCCGCCGTCGCAAGCTCCGCGAGGCGGCGCAGGAAGAGAAGTAGCCGCTACTCCCCCGCGCTGCGGATCTCCCCCAGCAGCGAGAGGATCTCGTCGCAGGTGAGGTTGTTGAGCACGGCGGTCTCCGCCTGGCACTCGCTGTCGGACTTGTCGGCGCTGCCGAGGTCGTCGTTGCAGGAGTCGACCATGTCTTGCTTGGACGCGCCTTCCCAGTCGTCGCGACCCTCGGCGGCGTAGGCGGAGAGGTCTTCCTCGCTGTACTCGCCGCACTCGGGGTTGTTCGCGCACTCTTCCTCGGCGCACTCGTCGGTCTTGCTCACCACCTGCTCGCAGTACTCGTCGCAGGTGTACGCGCCGTAGGTTTCCGGGTTGAAGAGCTTGTCGATCTCGGCGCAGCCGAGGAGGGCGAAGAACACGAGTATCGGGGGGACTCCGGGTCAGAAGGCGTGGTCGAAGGAAACGTACACCTGTGGGCCGCTCGACGGTACGGCCACTTGCCACAAGGGGATCGCGCCCACGGCGCCGACGAGGGTGGGACGAGCCCCGAACACGTCGGCCACGGCGTAGAGTCCGAGGGTGGTGCCGAGCCCGCTGGCGACGGTCTCCTCGCGGGCGCGCGTGACGCCGGCCTCGAGCCCCGGCACCAGCTGCACTTGCGACAACCACGCGAGCCCCAGCGGCAGCGAGGCGTCGCGCAGCGGCGCCCAGCGGTACTCGAGCGCGGCGAGGGCACGCTCGTTGCCGAGCCCCTCGCCCTCGCCGAGGCTGCGCAGCGCGTCGGCACCGCCAAGCGACAACAGGCGATGGGCCACGTCGCTCGACGACCAGCCGCCCTTCAAGCGTCCCGCCAGCACGTGGCGCGGGTGCAGGGGTAAGAGCCCCAGCGCGGTGGCGCTGGCGCTCAGCCAGGTGTCGTCGCCGTCGAGCACGGTGCCGCCGCCGAGGGCGAAGGCGAGGCGCTGTCCCTCGGTGGCGTAGTTGTCGGTCACCCGCGTGTCCCAGGCGTACACGAGGCTGCCCTCCATGGCCACCTGCCCGGTCGCGACGTCCTGGTAGGACGGGTCGAAGAGCGTGGGCCCGGCCAGGAGGTACACGCGGTGCTGCCGGGCACGCCGGTTGACCAGGGGCCCGAAGTAGTGGAGATAGCCCAGGCTCCCGGAGACCAGGTCGCGCGCGTCGTGCGACAGGCCCGCCACGAGCAGGTTTCGCGAGTCGTCCTGACGCCGGAACACGAGGTTGCCCCAGGCCTCGAAGCTGCCCTGGGACGGGGAGATGTCGTCGATCCAGCCGGTGGCGACCACCGTCCAGCGGGCGGGCCAGCGGTTGTTGCCCCGGTTGGCGTCGAGCACGTGGCCGCCGGGGTCGATGGCGGCGGTGCGCGTGCCCGGCGGGATGGGGAGCTCGCCCCCCGGGCCCACCGGGATCGCGACCGCCTCGCCGTCGTGCTCGACCGTGACCACCTCGGTGGCCGTGCCCCCGGCGCGCGCCGCGCCGAGCCCGGGGCGAATCGCGTAGTCCT
>VGRQ01000286.1 GCA_016875315.1 Deltaproteobacteria bacterium
GCTGCGCGGGAGCGACCCCACGCCGCACGGGCTGTCGCCGCTGGCGGCCCAGGTGCTCGGCTTGCTGGGCGCCGGGCCCACTCCCTTGCCCGCGCTCGCCGCCCAGTGCGGCGTGGGCGAGCACGCCGTTCTCGACGCGCTGGAGCCCTGTTTCGCGACCGGCGCCGCCTGGGCAAGCGACGACGGGGCCACGCTCTACGGGTTGGCGTCGAGGTAGCGGCCGATCGCGGCGTTCGTCTGCTCGAGATTGGGCTTGATGAGCGCCACGATGAAGCCCTCGATCTGGGGCTTGAGCGTGCCGGCGAGGATCTTCGGCACGCCCGGGATCTCGCGCAGGTTGATGTCGAGGGTGCCCTTGAGCGTCACCCGGGTGCCGCCCCCCTCCGCGGAGAGACGGTTCTCGCCGTGCGCGTTGACCGCGTCGGTGAACACCCGTGTCTTGAGACGCCAGTTGCAGTGCTTGTCGTCCTGGTACCAGTCGGCGAAGTCGTCCCAGCACAGCGCCTCGGGCTTGAGGATGCCCTGGGCGAAGCGGGGGATCTCGCCCTTGCCCACCCACACGTTGTGCAGCTTCACCACGCCGTCGGCCTCGTCGCGCTTCTCCACGCGGATCTCCTTGACGTTGCCGAGGTAGGGCGCCACGCGGGAGAGCTCGTCGCGGTAGGCGCGGAAAACGCGGTCGAGAGGGTGACGAATGACCGAGGAGACGTTGATTTCCATGCCGCGGAGCTAACCCGGTTAGCCACCTTGCCCCATGGCCGAGCGACGCAGCGAACGACGGGCCCGCAAGGGCGCGCCCGACTGGGCCGAGCCCCTCGGCCTGCGGCAGCCCCTGTCGCAACGCGCGGGCGATGCCCTGCGCGACGGCGACGACGCCGTCTCGCGCGCGCTCGAGGCCGCGCTCCGTCACCGGGAGCGCGTGGAGCGCGTCACCCACGGCTTCCACACCTATCCGGCAGGCCTGCATCCCGACGCGGCAGCGGCGCTGCTGGCCCTCGCACCCGGGCCCGTGCTCGACCCCTTCTGCGGCGGTGGCACCGTGCTCGTCGAGGCCATGCTCGCCGGTCGCGAGGCGCTCGGCACCGACGTGTCGCCGGTGGCGACGCTCGTGGCCCGGGCCCGCACCGCGCTCACGACAGAGGCCGAGCGCACCGCGCTGCGATCTGCGGCGCGCAAGGCGGCCGACGTGGCGCGGACCGAGGGCCTTGCCGCCGAGAGAGCCTATGCCACCGGCTCCCTGCGGCGCCCCGAGCTCCCCGAGGTGCTCTTCGACTGGTACGAGCCCCACGTGCTCGTCGAGATGAATGCCCTTCGCCGCGAGATCAAGAACGATCCGCTGCTCAAGGCAATCTTCTCCAGCATCGTGGTGAAGACGAGCCTGCGCGAGTCCGACACCTCCAACCGCCGCTCCGAGGAGAAGCGCCCGGCCGGCACCACCGCCACGCTCTTCCACAAGCGCGCCCGCGAGTACGCGCGGCAACTCGAGGCGCTCGCGGCGGCCGTCCCCGCCGGCCTCAGCGTGCGCGTACACCGGCAGGATGCGCGGGAGCAGCGCGAGAAAGACCACTTCGGGCTCGCGCTCAGCTCGCCCCCCTACCCGGGGGTCTACGACTACGTGCCGCTCCAGCAGCTCCGCATGGCCTGGCTGGGACTCGACCAGGGCGACGCGCCCCGCGAGGAGATCGGCAGCCGCCGGTCCTTCCGGGCCGACCGCGCCGAGGCGGTGGCGCGCTGGCGGGCCGACACCGCGAAGTGGGTACGCGTCACGGCGCGGGCCCTCGTCCCCGGGGGGCGTCTCGTCGTCGTCACCGGCGACGGCAACGTCGGCGGCAAGCCCATCGACAGCCTCTCCCCGCTCACCGACGCGGCGGTGGCGGCGGGGATGCGCCGCGTGGCGCGCGCCACCGTCGAGCGCTGGGACGAGGGTCTAGACCGCGTGCGACCGGAGCACGCGGTGTGCTTCGAGCGGAGCGGCGCGTGAGCCAGCGCGACGACACCACCACGCTCGCGACGCTTCGCGACGCCGTCCGCGCCTTCAACGAGGCTCGCGACTGGGGGCAGTACCACAACCCCCGCAACCTCGCGATGGCGCTGTCCGTCGAGGCGAACGAGCTGCTGGCGCTCTACCTCTGGGCCAGCGACGAGGGCCCGCAGCCGCCCGTCGCCACCCGCGCGCCGATGGTGGCGGAGGAAGCGGCCGACGTGCTCATCTGCTTGCTCAACCTCTGCGACAAGCAGGGCATCGACCTCGCCGCCGCCGTGGAGGCGAAACTCGTCAAGAATGCGCAGCGTTATCCCGTGGAAACGTCGCGAGGTCGCTTGGAGAAGTCGGGCGAGCTGGGTAAGTGAAGGAAGTGTCAACCGGCCCCACCCGTCGCGACCAGCAGCGCGAGGAAACGCGGCGGCGCGTGTACCTCGCCGCGCTCGAGGTCTTCCGTCGCGACGGCGTAGATGCTTGCCGAATCGAGGACATCGTCGCGCTCGCGGGCGTGAGCCGCGGTAGCTTCTACTTCCACTTCCCCACCAAGGACGACGTGCTCGCCCTGGCCTACGCCGAGGCCGTGGCCGACCTCGTGCAGCACATCGATGGCCTCCCCGACGACGTGGAGATCGTCCCCATGCTGCGCTCGGTGGTGGAGCACACGGCGGCGCGATGGCAGGGCGATCCCCGGGTGTTCGTACACGTTGGCCTGCACGCGCTGCGCTCGGTCACCCGCACCTTCTCCTCGGGGGAGCGCGAGCCCATCCGCCTCGCGCTCGAGCTTCGATTCGCGCGGGCGCTGGCCCTCGGCGAGATCGTCTCTCCCCTGCCGCCGGCGCTGCTCGCCGACATCTTCCTGCTCAACACCTTCACCGCCCTCCTCGCCTGGAGCGGCGCGCCCCAGCTCCCGCTCGCGCCCGTGCTCGACGGGGTGATCGGCCTCTTCCTCCACGGCGCCCAGGGGCCCGTGATAGGCGGCCCGCGATGAATCCCCGCTGGGCCGCGCTCACCGACGTCGGCAAGAAGCGCGAGCACAACGAGGACAACCACCTCGCCCTGCCCGACTGCGGTCTCTTCCTCGTGGCCGACGGGGTGGGCGGTCGCGCCTGCGGCGAGGTGGCGAGCGCCATGTGCGTCGAGACCTTCTCCTCCCGCGCCGAGGCGCTCAGGCTGCGCCTCGACGGCTACGCCCGCGAGCGCAGCATCGACACGCGGAACGCGGTGCTCACCGAGCTCGACGGCATCAGCCAGTTCGCCACCAGGCGCATCTACGAGACGGCCGAGTCGCAGAACAAGAAGGGCATGACCACCACCCTGGTGGCCCTGGCCATCGGCGGCGGCGCCGCCTTCGTCGTCCACGTGGGCGACTCCCGAGCCTACCTGGTGCGCGATGGCGAGATTCGCCAGCTCACTGAGGACCACTCGATGGTCAACGAGCTGGTCCGTAGCGGCAAGATGACGTGGGCAGAGGCGCGTGCGTCGCGACACCGCCACGTGATCACCCGCGCGCTCGGCCTCTACCCCACGGTGCAGCCCTCGCTCGGGTCCTTCGACCTGCTGCCGGGCGACCGCATCCTCCTGTGCAGCGACGGCTGCTCCGACGTGGTGTCGCCCGAGCGGATGCTCCAGTTCATCGGCGAGGGCGATCCGAAGTCCGCCGCCGAGCGGCTGGTGCAGGCCGCGCTCGACCGCGGCGGGCCCGACAACATCACCGTGGTGGTGGTGGAGCCTCTCGGCAGCCCGCGCACCGACGAGGCGGTGGTGCGCGCCCGCACGCTCGAGCACCTGTTCCTCTTCGAGGACATGCCCTACGCGGCGCGCCTGCAGGTGGCGCGCATCATGCAGGAGCACTGGTTCGCCCCGGGCGACACCCTCGTGGTGGAGGGCGAGCCGGGCGACAGCATGTACATCGTCACCGAGGGCGAGGTGCTGGTGCTGGCCGGGGGTGTAGAGCTGGCGCGGCTGGGTCAGAACGAGCACTTCGGCGAGCTGGCCCTGGTCGACCGGCTCCCCCGCTCGGCCACGGTGCAGGCGGCCAGCTTCGGCAGCGCCGTGAGCATCAGCAACGAGGCGCTGCGCGACTTTTGCCTTGCAGAGCCGGGACTTGGCACCATCTTGTTGTGGAAGTTGTTGAGGGTGCTCGGGCAGCGCCTGCGCCACGCCAACGCGCGGCTGGTGGGCGAGGCGGTGGATGTCGAGGAGATCGCGCCCGATCTCGGCAACGACTAGCGAGGCCGCCCGATGCGCATCCGCGCCGCGATCTCGCCCGACCCCGACGACCTGTTCATGTTCCGGGCGATCATCGAGGGACTGGTCGACACCAGCGGCCTCGAGTTCACCGTCGAGACCGCCGACACCGACGCGCTGAACCGCATGGCCAGCGGCGACGGCGCCGACGTCAACGCCATCTCGATCGCCCACTACCCGCGCGTCGCCCACGCCTACGTGCTGTCGCGACACGGCGCCAGCGTGGGACGGGGCTACGGTCCCGTGGTGGTGCAGCTCGCGGGCAGCCCCGAGCGACCCCTCCCCGGCCTGCGCATCGCCGTCCCCGGCACCACCACCACCGCCTACCTGGTGCTGCGCGCGCTGGCCGGCGAGTTCGAGCCAGTGGTGGTCCCCATCGTCCCCTACGCCCGCACCTTCGAGGCCCTCCGGCGCGGCGAGGTCGACGCCGCGCTGCTCATCCACGAGGGCCGGCTCACCTTCGCCGACGAGGGCTGCGCGGCCCGGCTCGACATCGGCGAGGCCTGGGGGGCGCGCACCGGCCTGCCGCTGCCCCTCGGCGGCAACGTGATCCGGCGCGGGCTCGGTCGCGACACTGTCGAGCTCGTCGATCGCGTGGTGCGCGACTCGATCGCCCACGCCCTGGCCCACCGCGAGGCGGCGATGGACTGGCTCGCCGCGCGCGGCGTGGCCCTGCGCGACCGCGAGCGGCTCGACCGCTACCTCGCGATGTACGCCAACGCCGACACCCTCGACATGGGCGACGACGGCGTGAGGGGTGTCCAGGCGGTGCTCGACACCGGCGCGGCGCTCGGCCTCTTCCCGCCGACGCGCGCCGAGTTCGCGCGCGCCTAGCCGCCGCGGTCGAGGTACACGTCGGTGCCCATCTCGCGACGCATGGCGAAGTAGGGCTCGGTCCACTCGCCGTCCTCGCCGCGGATGGCGAAGGGGGCGCGCCGATCGCAGGGGCCGGGCTCTCGCGAGGCCACGAGGATGGTGATGAGCGGCGCCTGCCCCCCGCGGAAGATCACGTCTTGCCGGGCGCGCAGGTGGAGACCGGCGCGGGCGATGGCGTCTTCCCCGCGCGGGTCGGCGGCCGCGAAACAGACCACGAAGGTGCCGCCGGGGCGCATGAGGCGCGCGGCGGCGGCCGCGTAGTCGTAGATGCTGCCGCGAAGCTCCATGCGCGCCCCGGCGCGCTGCTCGATGGGCGACACCACCCCCTTGCCGAGCGGGATGTACGGCGGCGAGCCCGTCACCAGCTCGAACTGGTCTCGCCCGGGCAGCGAGCCCGGGTCGCGCAGGTCGCCGAGCCGGCACTCGACTCGCGACGCGAGGCCATTATGCTCGACGGTCTTGCGCATCAGGCGGTGGCTCGCTTCCTGGACCTCCAACGCCGTGAGCGTGGCCTCCGGCGCGAGCCGCCAGAGCGTGAGCAGGCCGACCGATCCGATGCCCGCGCCGATGTCGGCATACAGCTTCGCCTCGGGGCGCTCTCGGCTTGCCACCCAGGCGGTGAACAGGTCGTCGGCCGAGAAACGATGGCCGCGCTTGAACTGGTATATCTTCCAGTCGCCCGCGAGGCGATCGAGGCTCAGGTCGTCGGGGTCGTCGGGGCTCGGCTGGCGCACTCAGAGCCGGTCGAGCGCCTGCTCGACTCGGCGCAGCGTTGACGGATCCATGCGGTAGTCGACGGCCATCCCCGGCGTCTCGCCGTCGTCGCCGGTGTTGACCATGGTGACCACGCCCTCGAAGACCAGCGGCTCCACCAGGCCCGGCGCGTCGATCTCGAACACGCACTCGCGGCCCACCGCCAGCGGCTTCTCGGTCTTGATGAAGGTGCCGCCGCGGCGGAGGTTGTCGCGGTACTCCGCCACGAAGGAATCCTTCTCGCGGTAGTGGAGCTTCAGGCGAGCAGGCTTGCGCCGCCTCGGCTCGGGCGCCGGCGACGCGGCCGGCGGGAGCGCCACCGGCGCCGAGGCAGGCACCGCGGCAGGCACCGCGGCAGGCGGCGGGGCGGCCGGTTCCGCGGCGGTGGCCGCGGCCTTCACGCCGGAATTGGAGGGAGACTCGTCGAAGGTGCTGCCACTGTCGCCGCCGGGCGCGAGCCCAGCACCCACCGCGCCACCGTCGTCGAAGGCCCCGGCGAAGATGTCGGCCGAGAGCGCGGCGGCGCTCGAGGTGTCGAAGGGATCCACCTCGGGGTTGTCCGGGAGCATCATCGGCGCCGCCACGCGTGGCGACGCGGGCGGGAGCGAGCCCAGCAGCGGCTCCTCCTCCACGAGTTCCCCAGGCGCCGGCTCCTCCTGCGCCAGCTCCCCTTGCGCCGGCTTGGCCTGCGGCGGCTCCTGGCTGGCGGCCGCGCCGTCGGCGAGCATGCCCTCGAACAAGAGCCCACTCTGGGC
>VGRQ01000287.1 GCA_016875315.1 Deltaproteobacteria bacterium
GGCGGCGAGCCGCGGGAGCTCGACGAGGGCAGCGCCCCGCCGCCGATGGCCGACCGGGGCGCGCCGTCGCGGCCACCCGGCGAGCGACCGTCCCCCCCCGCCTCGGGAAGATCCAGCGGCTTTGGCTCCGCAGGCACCCGCACCGCGTCGCAAGCCGCTGCCGCCAAGGTAGCGGCGAGTGCCAAGGTGGAGGCCTCGTCGTCGGCGATTCGCTGTTTCACCGACGGCGGCTGCCAGGGCAACCCCGGGCCCGCCGGGAGCGGCATCCTGGTGAAGTTCCCGGATGGTCGCGCGGTGGAGCAGTCTCGTGCGCTCGGCATGGCAACCAACAACATCGCCGAGCTGACGGCGATCGACATGGCGCTCGACATGCTCGCGGTGGCCGAGGTCGATCCGAGCGCCGAGGTGGTCATCTTCTCCGACAGCCAGTACGCGCGCGGCGTGCTCACCCTCGGGTGGAAGGCCAAGGCCAACGTGGAGCTGATCGCGGGCATCCGCGCCAAGCTCCGGTCGCGACCGGGTGTACGCATGGAGTGGGTGGCCGGCCACGTGGGCCTGCCGGAGAACGAGCGGGCGGACCGGCTGGCGGCGCAGGGGGTCGAGGCGAGCCGGCGGCGCTAGCTCCCCACCAGCCTCTCGCTCGTAGTCCACAACCGATCCGCGAGCGCGTCGTCCTGGGCCAGCGGGGCCGCGGGCTTCTCCTTCAGCTCGTGGAAGTACAGCCCGGTGCGACCCTCCAGCGCCGGGTTGCTGGCGAGGTTCACCAGCGTGTCGCCACCTTGCTCGGCGCTGCGGAAGAACCAGCGCGCGACGAGCTGCATGAGCGGTCGAATCCAGCCCGGCGCGTGCGACCAGATGTTGGTGGCGATCACCCCGGGGTGCACCGCGTGGGTGGTCACGCCGGTGCCCTCGAGCTCCCGCGCGAGGCGACGCGTGAACAACACGTTGGCGAGCTTCGAGCGCGCGTAGGCCTTCATGATGAAGTAGCCGCGCGACATCGCGAGGTCGTCGAAGTCGATGGATCCCCGGAAACTCGCCCGCGACGAGGTGTTGATCACCCGCGACGGGGAACTGGCCACGAGCAAGTCGCGAAGTTCCCGGGTGAGCAAGAACGGCGCGAGGTGGTTCACCGCGAGGGTGGCCTCGTGCCCCTCGGCGGTGAGCGTGCGCTCCGGGTACACCGTGCCGGCGTTGTTGATGAGCACGTCGAGGCGGTCGTAGCGAGCGCGGTAGTCCGTCGCGAGCTGGCGCACGCTCGCCAGCACGAAGAAGTCGGCGAGCAGGAACTCGACCGGCCGTCCCGCGCGCTCGGCGATCTGCTTCGCCACCGCCTCGGTCCGCGCGCGGTCGCGTCCCACGATCACCACGTCGGCGCCCATGCGCGCGAGCTTCACGCTGGCCTCGAGGCCGATGCCGTTGGTCGCGCCGGTCACCAGCACCCTTTTCCCGGTCATGTCGGTCATCGGACCGGCCTAGCTCGGCCTAGGGCACCGTGAAGTTCAACCGCACCCAGGCCTCGCCGAGGTCGCGGCAGTCGCTGGTCCACCAGATCCAGCGGGCGCCGAGGTCGTAGAGGGGCTGGGGCGTGGATCCCCAGGGCGAGGTGTCGCCGCAGGCCTCGGGCACGTGCCAGGCCGAGTCGTCGAAGGCGATGTCGGTCCAGTCGGCCGGCGGGCTGGTGTCGTACATCGTCCAGCCGCTGCCCCCGCTCACGAAGGTGACGGTGCCTTCCACCTCGATGGCCGCGAGCACACCGGCGATCACCTGCGCCGTGTCGGTGGCGTAGAGCGCCAGCGCGTGGTCGCCGCAGGCGAGATCCCACTCCAGCGTGTCGATCGTGTCCCACCCGTACTGGCCGGGGGCGTTGAAGGACACGCCGTCCAGCCAGCCCTCCCAGGCGTCGTCGGCGGTGAGGGTGAGCTTCACGTGCTGGGTGAAGCCGTCGCAAGGATCGGGGTCTTCGCCCTGGCCGGTGAAGGTGGTGCCGGCCTCGTAGGTGTCGGGGTCGTCGGAGAAGATGCCGAGCGTGCCCTCGTCGCCGCTGCCGTCGCTGGGCGCGTAGCTCACGGTCACGACGGTCGAATCGCCGGGCGCGAGCACCGCCGGGAGCAGGGCGAGGCCGCCGTAGTCGAGCACGCCGAGGTCGGTGTCGGTGGCGTCGAAGCGGAGGCTGCTCACGGTGAGCGGGCCCTCGCCCACGTTGCTCACCGTCACCGGGGTGCTGGTGCTGGCGCCCACCGCGACGGTGCCGAAGTCGTAGGTGGAGGGCGTGACCTCGATCTCGCCCGAGGGCAGCGTGCCGCCGAGGGGCACCTCCACCGAGGGCTCGTCGGCGTCGTTGCTGTCCACCAGCACCGCGTTGTCGAGGCTGCCGCCGTCGGCGGGCTCCCAGGTGACGACGAAGTCGGTCGAGGCACCCGCCGCCAGCATCGAGGAGCCCAGCGCCGACACGGCGAGATCCGCGTTGTTGCTGGCGAGGCGAGGGGAGTCCACCAGCAGGGTGCCGCTCCCGGCGTTGGTCACGGTGATGGTCGCGCTGTTCTCGCTGCCGAGCGCCACCTCCCCGAAGTGTACCCGCGCGGGCGACACCTCGATGTCGGGGGCGTCGTCCGTGGGCAGTCCCTCGTCGGCCGGGCTTTCCTTGGCGACGAGCTCGTTCTCGGTGCAGGCGATGAGCCACATCATGGGGGCAATCCTACCGCGACAACCAGCGCAACAGCGCCCGGCGCGCGACGAAGAAGAGCACGGCGAGCACGAGGAAGCCGGCACCGGCCGCGATTGCCTCGGTGCTCGATCCCGTCAATTGTCCTGCGCTCCCTCGCTGATCCACTGGCGCACCAGCTCCAGCCGCTCCGCGTCGAGGCCCGAGGCGCCCGGCATCAGGATGCCGACGTAGTCGCCCTCGCCGCTGAGCTTTGCCACCAGGTAGCTCGCGTCGGGGTCGCCCGGGACCACCCGCACCGCGCCCTCGGGCGGCGGGCCGTACTGCTCCTCGCCCTCGGCGTCGATGCCGACCAGCTCGCTGTAAGACATCCCATCGAGGAGCGAGAGCCCGGCGTTGCCGCCGCCGTCGCCGTGGCAGGTGGAGAAGGCGCAGGAGGCGGTGAACACCTCGGCCTGGACGTTGACGAGGGTGGGCGCGATGCCGCTATCGACCGGCTCGTCTTCGGAACAAGCGAGGAAGAAGAGGATCATTCGTTGCCGTCGCAGATCACGGTGGCCTTCTGCGGGTAGACGATGTTCACCCCCACGCACATCTCGTGCGGGAACAACAGCGGTTCATCCTTGTCGTTGAACCAGGAGCAGCTCGTCTTGAAGGTGGTGCCCGCCGGCACGGCCATCGTGGCGTCGGGGTAGTAGTCGACGATCGGCGCGTCGCGGTACACCGGGTCCCACTCGGGGATGTCGTAGAACGCCTCCAGGTTTTCTCCCACCCTTCGCTCGATGGAGAACGACGTGCCCCACTCGTGCATGTGGCCGAGCACGTAGAGGAAGTTCCAGTCGGTGTCGGTGGTACACTCGAAGTCGGTGCTCAGCGTGCCGCCGGGAGGGATCTCGAAGTCGTCGCGATTGAAGATGAGCGGCGCCGCCCAGGTGCTCACCTCGTCTTCCGGGGTGAGCGTGAGCACGGCGAGGTCGCGAACGCGGATGGGCTCGGTGCCGCTGTTGATGTAGTGTGACTGCATCACGAAGCGCTGGCCCTTCTCCAGCTCGAAGGCCATGCCCTCGGGCAGGGGCATCGAGATCTCGATCTCCTCGCCGCCCACGTGGCCGCCGTTGGTGATGCCCACGGGCTCGAGGTCGGACATCTGGAAGTCACCGCCTTCGCCGGTACAGTCCATCACCGTGCCGTCGGGCACGTCGACCGCCGGGGTGGTGGTGCCCATCATCTGCAGGTGGTGGCCACCGCTGGCCTGGTAGGTGTGTACGTCGTGCAGGCCCACGTCGTCACCGTCGTAGGTGTCGAAGAGGCAGATCATCACGTCGTCGCCGGGCTCGATCACGGTGTCGGGCCCCTCGAAGACGAGCTGGTTGTCGGCCAGGTCGCCCAGGTCGGCTTCCTGGATGCGGAGGTCGAGGGCGTCGACGGCGGCGCTGTCGGCGCTGTCGGAGGTGTCGGCGGCGCAGGCGAGGAGGATCAGCATGGGTGGAGCAGCTCCATACGGATGGTGAGGGCGTTGTCGCCGGGGACGACGGCGAACTTGTTGTCGTTGGGCACGGTGATGGGGTCGCCGCACTCGCAGTCGTTGGCGTCGCTGTCGAGGCAGCCGAGCACCCAGAGCGTCTGGGGCTCCAGCGGCTCGCTGGTCCACGCCACGGCGCTCGGGCCGCCGCCGTCGGACAGGTCGAGGCTGCTGGACTCGAAGTCGACGAGCGACTCGGCGCCGTCGTTCATGCCCACCGCCGTCGCGTCGTCCTCGCGGTAGATCGACCCGCGGAACACGCCGGCGGGCGGCTCGTCCATGCCCTCGATCAGGTCGTCGTCCATCTGGAAGCTGAGCTGCAGCGTGGCGAGCGTGGCACCGCTGTCCTCGGAGGCGCTGTCGCTGCTGTCGGGCTCGTTGCCGGTGCAGGCGAGCAAGAGGAGGATCACGCGGCTCCCGGGGAAGGCGCGCACGCTATCCCAACTGGCCGACGTCCGCCTATCAGCCGAACAACTGGCCCTGCCGCAAGTTGTCGAGGGTGGCCCAGCGGGTGCGGACGTAGGGGGGAAAGGCCTCGCCGCGCTGGATGAAGCCGAGCAGGTGCGCGCGGGTGACGGGGTCGCTGGGGTAGCCGCTGCCCACGCCGTCGAGAGCCTCGATGCGACTGTCGCGACAGAGCTTCGCTGCGATGCTGGCGGCGCCGACCACCGGGTAGGTGCTGTCGGCCTTCGGCTCCACCACCCAGTCGGCCACCCCGGAGGCGCGCACGAGGCGTTGGGTGAGCGCCTTGATGCCGCGCGGGTGGACCGGCGCGTCGAGGTACACCCGATCCGGGCGGAATTCCGAGACATGCTGGAGAAAAGCCTCGATCTCCAGCTCGTTGACGTTGCCCTCGTCGATGCGCGAGGGCGGGACCTCGATCACGCGGGCGCGGCCCATCGTCGCGAGGCGCACGTACACGGCAGCACGCTTCGCCGGGGACAAGGCCTTGCTGTCGTCGGCGCCTGCCGCCCGCAACTCGGCCTGGTCGCCCTCGAAGCCGAAGGCGCCCACCACCAGTGGACCGATCACGCAGCCGCGGCCGGCCTCGTCGAGCCCGAGGATTCGCATGGGGCCGGCCTATCTCGGCGATGGCAGCGCGTACTTGTACCCGCCCCCGGGCCGGGATACCGCGCCGCCCCTCTCCCCCCCTTTGAGGTGCGCGTGGACAACCCCTACGTGCCGGTCCTCGTCTCCCTCGCCATCGCCATCATCTTCTCGCTGGCGTTCGTGGCCGGGAGCCGCTTCCTCGGCCCGCATCGTCCCACCCCGCAGAAGACGGCCCTCTACGAGTGCGGCATGCCCGCGCGCTTCGCCACCAACCAGCGTTTCTCGGTGAAGTTCTACCTGGTGGCGGTGCTCTTCATCTTGTTCGATCTCGAGGCCGTGTTCCTCTTCCCCTGGTCGGTAGTGTTCCGCGACCTGGTGGCCGAGGGCGCGGGGCTGTTCCTCTTCGCCGAGATGATGGTGTTTCTCGGCGTGCTGTTCCTCGGCTGGGTGTACTGCCTCAAGCGCGGAGCGTTCCAATGGGACTAGAAGCCGAGATTGAATCCCCGTTCATCACCACTCGGCTCGACGAGGTGGTGAACTGGGGTCGTGCCTACTCGCTGTGGCCCATGCCCTTCGGCACCGCGTGCTGCGCGATCGAGTTCATGGGCGTGGTCTCCGGCCGCTTCGACGTGTCGCGCTTCGGCGCGGAGCTGGTGCGCTTCTCGCCCCGCCAGGCCGACCTCATCCTCGTGATGGGCACCATCACCCAGAAGATGGCGCCGGTGCTCAAGCAGATCTACGACCAGATGCCCGACCCCAAGTGGGTGGTCTCCATGGGCGCCTGCGCGTCGAGTGGCGGGTTCTACGACAACTACAGCGTGGTCCAGGGCGTCGACGAGCTGATCCCCGTGGATGTCTACGTGGCCGGCTGTCCCCCGCGCCCGGAGAACGTCCTCGGCGCCGTGGTGAAGATCCAGGAGAAGATCTCCCGCGAGAAAGTCACGAGTTGGCGGTAGGAGCACGACGATGACCGAACGCGAGATCATGGACAGGGTCACCGCCCGGCTGGGCTCGAGGGTGCTCGCCACCTACGAGTTCCGCGGCCAGTGCGCCGTGACCATTCGCCCCGCCGACCTGCGCGAGTTGCTCGCGTGGCTGCGCGACGACCCCGACACCAACCTGGAGTGGCTCATCGACGTGGGCGGCGTGGACTACCTCGGCTACGCGCCGGGCGGTCGCGACGACGACGATCGGGAGTGGCGCTTCGAGGTGGCTTACCAGCTCTACTCGATGTCGAAGAACCACCGCTTCCGCGTGAAGGTAGCGGTCAAGGAGACCGAGTGCGAGATCCCGAGCATCTGGGACATGTGGGGCATGGCCAACTGGATGGAGCGCGAGGTGTGG